>NZ_JAUFQF010000002.1:0-300000 GCF_030409635.1 Vibrio agarivorans
TTAAGGCAGAGAAATCTGCCTTTTATTGCACAACTAATTATATGGGTATATAGTAATATTGTGACATGTGAGAAGGAAAGCCTAGCTTGTCATCAGTATAAGGCTCAGAGGCGACGATTGTAGAGGACAATCGGGCATCAAAAGCAACTGCCTATCTTGCTAACGGAGCAAGGCGAGGTTGAGCACGGGACAGATTACCACTCAAAATTAGAAGCTGACGGATGGTCGCGGGTGAGCAATTCAGTGATGAATGGCGTTCTTAAGCGGTATCTTTGTTGTTGGATGTATAGGCAAAGCAAATAGGAGGGTTGTTCGGACGATCCGAAGTTACTCTTCCAGACCTTCTTCTAAACGTTTATAACAGGAAACCAATGGTGAGGATGGGATTGACCCTCTGTATTTATATTGGGTGCCAAGTTTCAACCAGTAACGTGAATAAGGCATATTCATCGACTGACGGCATTTACCGACTGTGTTGGCAGAAAAGCAGGTACTGCGTCCATGAACCCCTTGCGTGATGCTACCCCGCATGAGCAGCGATTGAATTACGCTGCATGGTATCGCAAAAACCAAATGATTTCCTTGGTCATATCGAAGATAAGGACTGTGAACAAAACCATCCGTAAGGCGCGAACCATTAAAGGACGCACGCCGCTCACCAAAACCGAAGATGACGCCATCGCCTTTCCTGAAAAGCATTGGGAAGATTTTTATATAAATGGCATCGGTGGCGCGAGCGACCCACGAGTGGCACTCAGGGACAAGTTAATACTCCTTCTAATGCACGGTGGCGGGTTACGCGAAAGTGAAGCTTTAACGCTTTGGGTGACAGACGTGTTTGAAGATCCCTATGAGCCAGATAGTGCTATCGTTCGAATTTACAACGAAACAGATGGCAAAGCCCCTGATGGTTGGCGAAGTCGTTCTGGTACACCAAACAGAGAAGCATATCTAAAGGAGCAATATGCTCGCATCCCTCGTCAGCGCATGAAAGGCACAGCTCATCTTGGTTGGAAGAACCGTGTGGTTGACCACAAAGACAACTACATACAGGTTCAATGGTTTCCAACTGACTATGGCAAAGTGTTTATGTCACTTTGGAAAAACTACCAAAAGTACCGAGCCAGCATCGACTGTCATCACCCTTATGCGTTTATTTCGTTTCATCATAGCGCTATCGGCAACCCTTACACCATCAACGCCTTCCATGATAACTACGCCAACGGCTTGAAGCGCATTGGTTTAGAGCCGAGCAAGGCAGAAGGCTTAGATCCACATGGGCATCGACATAATTACGGCAGACGATTAGAACGTTCAGGATTGAACCCGTTGGTAATTCGACGCTGTATGCACCATAAGTCCCTAGACTCACAAATCCCCTACACAGGCAAAGGCCAGCAGGAAATCTCTGATGAACTGACCCAAGCGACGTTGCAACTGGCAAACCCTGAATCCAAAGTCAAAGCGCTCGACTGGAAAGCACTCGTTGAGCATGGGTTTGATGACGTCGACCCGCAGGGCTATTTCACAGGCAAGCATCCTAAATTGAGAGGTAAATAATGGCGAGAAAAAATGACGGACGTTCATCGGATTCATCCTTCTCTTGGATGCTCACCACACTTGGTGCTGAGTGGCAACAATGGCAGGAGTTGGCAGCCGAGTGGATGGCCGCACAAACCACATCGATTGACACTAAACAATTTGCTTTGGCTCGCTTCTTCGAATCCTATATTAGAGAGCGCGCAAGCTATGCGATAGGCGACATATCATTATTTTTTAAGGGACACCGAGGACACCAATGTTCTAGTGAAGAGCTGGAGACGTTGTTAAGAGAAACACAAAACTCTCCTAAAGTAATCCAATCAGGAGTAAACATCTCCTGTGACTTTATTGACTTTGTTGTCCAAAAGGTGTTTTCTGAAGAGGATGACAATGGCGAGTTAGTGTCATTGGTTGAAAACCCGCTGAGCAAAATCAAACGACAGGAATCACTAACAGAAACTGTACGTACCCCCCTGCCGTATCGCTACATTCATAATTTGCGCCAAATCCTCTGTCCGCTACCTGATAAAGACGAACTCACCGTCATTGAACAAAACCTCAAGCAAGGTGAAACCCTGCTTCCCACTTATCACTATCGTAATTTCAAACACTGGACATGGGCGCAACAGCAGACAGGTCAACGTCTATCAGGTAATGATGGCGATTGGTTTGAAGTTGAACCAGAACTGATTGATAAAACCGACCCCGACTGTGTATGGCGTACTATAAAAACAACTCGCAAAGGCAATAAAATCATCCTTCACCAAATCTGGTCACCCGTCAAAGCGATGGTGGTTTTCATGAAGCTCCATCTGCCACTGCGTACCTATCAGGTGCGGATGCTAGATAGCGGTGAAGCCGATACGTGGCGCTACGAAAACGCTCAATGGGTACTTAACACTAAAAATGACTTTGCACTTGGCAGTGAAAAGCGCCCATTTAGTAAAGGCATATTCCGCCGAATTCACGACACCATGACAGGGCTGTATTCAACAGGCTTGTATATCAATACCAATAAGACCGCCGACCAAAACAAGGACGAACTAGAGCGTGGTTACATCATTCCGTGGCAAAATAATGAAGTATTGTACTGGATAGAGAAATTACGCAATTGGCAAGAAAAGTACAACCCAATTGATAAACCAACCGACTGCACCACATTACTTACCAAGCACACTGATAAGAAAAAATCGAAAGCACAACTGGAAAGTATGGGGAAATTTCATTTCTATTTAGAGAGGCCTCGGCAAGGGGGGATGATAGAACTAAACCCATTAGGGACGATGCGCTAGACTCTTTCTGGTATCAACTCCTCTTCGCTCTAGAAAATCAATTGGCTGAACATGGTGATAGTCTCGATGGCGGGGGAAGATTGAGGTTAGTTTCCGAGTATCCAGAGGATATACCTAAGTCGCGACGTTACAAAACTAGCTTTCCATTGCACAGCTTGCGAGTCTCACTCATCACTGCCTATACGATGGACACCCAACTGCCATTACCTGTAATCTCTAAACTATTAGCAGGGCATACGCGTCTATTGATGACCATCTACTACAACAAGATTACCCCATCAGTAATGGCTGAAAAAATGGATGAAGCGCATGGAGAGCTAGACGCAAAATCCAAACAATCGGTGCGCAACTTCCTTAAAGATGCCTCATTGGAGCAAATTCAATGCAAGATGGTGTATCACAACGATGACAGCATTCAGGCGGCACTGGTTAATCGTAATCCGGTTGGCTGGGAAGAACGCTCGTGCGGTATGTGTCTGGTAGGCGGTAACACCGTGAAATCGGATGAAGTCAGTACCCTTGGTGGTTGCTGGAACGGTGGTAAGTTGATTAATGATGTAAAAGCTGCTACCCACCGCATTTACGGCAGTGTGCCTCACGGCCCTGAAAACTGTATTCGCTGCCGCTGGTTTATTACCGAAGCTCGATACCTGCCTGCGCTCAATGCCCACTTCAACCAACTGAGCTACAAAGCACATCAGGCTGCGAACCTATCTGTGGAAATTGAAGGTGAGCTGGAAGCCCTAAAAGACGAGCAGTTCTTTTGTGAAGAGCAAGGCAAACCGTTTACCAAGCACTATGAGCTGCAAGCCCTACAGCGCCGCTATGAAAAGCAGCAAGTTGAAGCCGATGAATACGCCAAAGACTGGATTGCGTGCTTTGAACTTATTCAGAAAATCATTCGTGTTGAAGAGACCAGAAATGAAGATGACAGCAAAGATAAACTGATTGCGGTTGGCTATGAGCAAGATGTCAGCCATGCCTTAAAGTTTATCGAAACCGACTCTGAGTTACTGCATCTATCACTGCTTTGTGATGATGCAGAATTCTTTCCTGATTTACAGGACGAACTGCGTAAAACCCCTGCTATTCAAAAGCGCTCGATGCAACTCAGTCGTGTGCTAATGAAAAAAGGCTTCGAGCCGATTTTCATGGAAATGGACGACAAACAACAACTCATAGCCGCCAATGCCATGCTGCGCCAAATGGCGAAAATTGCTGACCCTGACGATAAGCTCGAAGGCTACCGCAAGGTGGCGAACCACATCGAAGCGGAAGAATACCTGACCGATAACAAGCTGCTCTCTCAGGGTATTCATGCACTGACTAATAAAGCCATTAATCTAGATGGCATAGCACTACCGAACTTATTGGAGGACTAATGGAACTCGATATTGATGTTATTTTGGCTGACTTAAAAGAAGGCAAAGTGCCTCGCACGCAGCAAAACCTCGATAAGCTCAATGACACGCTGAAAGCCTATGCAGAATCAGGTCAGCGTGATTTCTCCATCACGCAAATTGGTCGGGTGTCTGCTGAAAATGGCGGATTGGCGTATGAAGCTTTGCGTGCTACCCGTAATAAGCACTACCGAACACTCATCGAAGCGTGGGCGGCAAAGTGCAATACCAGTACCAAAAAGCCGCTATCCAACACCTCACGGTCTAAATCCATCCCTGCGGATAATAAGCTGTTAGAGCGCATCCCAGACCCTGCGGTACGCGCCTTGTTTGGTCAAATCATTGCCGAGCGTAACCGCTACCGCAAAGAGGTCAATTTGCTCAAGCAACACGCCAATATCACTATCGACAAGCGCCCTGTGCGCCAGTTTGATACCACCGCAGAGCCAAGCGTCGAAGTGCTGCCATCCCTATCAGGCGTACTCACCGAATCAGAGAAAAAAGCCTTAGCGTATGTCATTTCTGATGAATGCATGGAAAAGAACGACTGGCAAACTACTCAGGCGGGTCAAGTAAAAGACATGGAATACAACAGCGAAGTATTCCCTAGAGGCTTTGTCACAGGGCTTCGCAAGCTATTGGGTGAGGTAGATGACTAATGGCAAGTGGGCAGCAAAAAGCACAGCAAAACCTTGAGGCATTTGAGGTCTGGAAAGCCACACAGACGGACGATGACTTTAAACAAATCGTGTTCAGAGGTCAGCTTAACCGTATTGAAGTGGCAAAGGGTATTGGTTGTGGCAAATCGGCGTTAAACCAAAATCCTGCCCTCAAGAAAGCACTCAAAGCCTTAGAAGATGAGCTGCGCAGTAAAGGTGTCCTGCCACCGTTGACCGCCGCTGCCAAGAAGAATGAGGGCAAACCTCAAGCCTACGACAACACAGCAAATCGAAAGCTGCTCGATTCAAAGCGGGTGTCATCATTAGAGGCTGAAAACATCGAGTTGAAAGCCAAGGTCAAGGAGCTTGAAAAGCGACTTGAGCGCTTTGGTGAGCTATCTGAAACCTTATCCGAAATGGGGTTGATGCCACGATGAATACCGCTTTGCATGAAGACCAAATGCGTGTCACCAGTATCCCTTATCACTCGACCAAGATGGTGATATTCAGCGGTGTACCGCTGGCGAAAGACTCTTACAAAACCAATAGTGGGAAGTATTACGTCACCATCAAAGCCGACCCCGATAGCATCCCTGTACTTCCAACGCTGGGTCAGCATTGGTCAGTCAGAGGTGCTCGACAGATAGAAAATATGGAGATGGGTGATTATGTAATGCAGCAGCACACGTATGAATCACCCAAGCATATTGAATGCACTTTACCCGAAACAGGTGAGCAACTGATACGATTTATCGCCAGAGAAAGTGACTTCAAGGGTATTGGCGAAAGCAAAGCTAGAGCGCTCTGGCAGCTCTTGGGTAAAGACTTCCATGCCACACTGAGAAATGACACCCCAGAGTCCAGAAAGCGTCTGACATCGATTTTGAGTGAAGATTCAGTGGAAGCGCTCTTTAAGGGGTACGCCAAATATAAAAATCTGGCTCATTGCAACTGGATGAGCGAGTACAACATCCCTGCCAGTGTGCAGCAACGACTACTCAAGCATCACGGTGAAGCCTCCATCGATGTTATCAAGGATAATCCTTATGCTTTAATGGGCTTTGGTCTTTCGTTCAGTGCCATTGAAGACATTATCAAGTTAACGGATTTTAAGAGCGATGTTGCGAAGGATGACCCAAGAAGGCTCAGCGCTGCTCTGGAAATGGCGATTCGCAAGGAGATTGAAAAAGGTCACACCTATACCACTCATGCCAATGTGCGCCCTTACCTCAACAAGCTATTAAGAGACAAAACACTGGTCACTCAGGCGTTCAAATCAGGTCATGATAAAGCTCAGTATGTTTTAAATCCCGACACAGGAGCCTACCATCCAACAGCGCAACTTCTGATGGAAAGTGTTGTTGCCAAGCGCTTAAAAACACTGATTAAGCGAAATAACTTGTTTGATGAAAACGCCAATGCTGCGTATTGCTCTGCGGCTGCGGAGCTTCCCTACGAATTAACCCCTAAACAAATCGAAGCCGTCACAACGTGTCTGGATAATTCGGTAAGCTGCATTACGGGTGGTGCAGGAACAGGCAAAACAACGGTACTCAGGACGGCTCTCAGGACATATCATCAACTTGGATTTGAAATACACGCCGTTGCGCTCAGCGGTCGTGCTGCAATGAGACTTCATGAGTCCATCGGTTTTGTTACCTCAACCATTGCCAAATTGCTGCGTGAAGAACCTATTGAACCCAGTGTCGAGAAAACAAATCATCTATTAGTGATTGATGAAGCGAGCATGATTGACCTGCCAACTATGTATCGCCTAGTAAATCACATTCACCCCTCTGTACGATTGATATTCAGTGGCGACCCTGACCAACTCCCACCAATAGGTTGTGGCAAGGTATTGGAAGACATCGTTGAAGCAAAAACGGTGGCGAATACGATGCTGGATATCGTCAAACGGCAAGAAGGTTCAACGGGTATCCCCGAATACTCAAAACTCATCAATCAAGGAGTGATGCCTGAACAATTAAGCTCAGGTGCAATACACTTTCACGAAACCAGTAAAACAGACATTGCCAAAGTCTGTTGCGAGCTTTATCAAGAGTTCCCTGATAGCAGTCGTGTCATGGCTCCAACCAAGGCACTCGTATCAGAAATCAATAAGCTCACCCAGCAAGCCGTTAACCCAGATAGCGCCAGCCTTGAGTTCGAAATCAATGGTAACAAGTTCTTTCTGCCACTTAGCCTCAATGATGCGGTGTTATTCACGCAGAATCATTACGATAAAGGCATTCAGAACGGCTCACTTGGCACACTAACCAGTACCAAACCTTCTGGTGACAGTTATGGTGAAGTGACGCTAGATACAGGTGAAAAGGTCGAGATAACACAATCCGTTCTCGACTGCATGGAGTTGGGTTACGCAATCACTCTACATAAAGCTCAAGGATCACAGTTTCCACGCATCATCATCGCTCTGCAAAACGGAAGAATAGTGGATAGAGCATGGTTCTATACGGCAATCACTAGAGCGGAAAGTGAAATCCATATCGTTGGTAGTAGTGATGACATGAAGCAGATCACCAAGGCACCTAGTCACTCTCATAAGCGGAATAGCTACCTGAAAGAACTATTACAATGCTGAAGTTTTATTGTGCAGACTTGCGTTTACTGCAATTCTGGTCTTGTACATAATGGCTTAATATTTAGGGGAACTAAAGTTATCAATGGAAAAATTAGACGGATTGAGCAAGTACAAGTTTGAGAAAATAGCGGTAGAGTCTTTACACAATGCTCTCAGACTCTTAAATGACTCAATATTACTATTCGAACATGGTTCATATCCATCCAGTTTTCAGTTAGCGGTACTTTCACTGGAAGAGTTTTCAAAAGCTAGTTGGGTTGAACACTATTATTACACAGCACTAACGAATGAAGGGTTCATGCCTGAAGACATTGAACAACAGTGGTTAAAGTTACTTTTCAATCACCCCAAAAAGCAAACTCATTTTATAAGTCGTGATTTATTTGAGTTTTCACCGAAGTTTGTAAAGAAGATTGAAGAGAAAGAGATTGAAGTAAAGAAGCAAAAGGCAACTTACGTTGGCTTAAGCAGGATTAAAGGTAAAGTCGATGTTGATAGCAGAGTGTCTATACCTATAAAAGTGACCTCTGAGAATGATGCAAAGCAATTTATTTCACTTATGGTTGGTGAGTTTAGGGATATAAATGAGAAAATTGCTCTAAATGACATGTATTGGGATATTCCTGATATGGATTTGATAACGCAAGGCCCCTTGTTCGATAGAGTTTTGGCATGGCCGTTTGAGAGTGGCTTGAAGGGTAAGCGTTGGTATGAGGAGTGGAAGAAGAAATTGTGATTGAGTCTCGTTACTGGAAGGAAGACTTAGCTGCTTATGCCAGAAGGTTTAAACCCGTTTCTAAACCGCTAAGATATACCGAGAAGCGGCAAGTCAACTTCGAAAAAGATGTAATTATATCGTTATTTATGGTTCGAAAGCTTACTGAAGCAAATAAGCTTTCCTCGCGCACAACGAGTAAACAATTTAATGTCTACGGTTCTAAATGTATCAAACCTGTCAATAGCTTGAACTTCTGGGACATTGATGAACTGTATGACCTATCTAAAGAAGATAAGCTTACAAAGACAGTCCAGTTTATTGCAAACCAATTAGTACATGGCAGTGCTTTGTATGCCTACAGAGATAAAGATCGCAACTGGGGAGGCGTCTATACTTGCTCTGATTTTGAGCGCCATAAATATGTATATAAAATCCCAGTTACTACCATTATCGAAATACTTGAAATTGCATCTGAAGATTACCCTACTGAGATTCATTATGATTACAACGAGGGGAAAGGTGACTATTCAGTCACCACAGATTAATAGAAAGTGTGAAATGTTATCGGCTCTTTAATCCTTGAGGGATTGAAGTGCGTACACACTATTATACATAGTGTGTACGTTTGTCACCTATGGGAAGAGCATTGTCAGTAATGGTCTTCCACTCACTCACTCGCAAATAGACACGATTTTTACTGTATACTCCGGGGGGCTCGAGGTTTTCCGCTATCCGCTCTGCATATCGTTGACGTATTTCCTCCTCATTCAGATCTTGGTATTTGTCTTGGTATTTACCATGGCGAACACGAAGATTCTTCATAAACTGATTGACTTGTTCATCGTTCAATTGAGACGCAAGACTAAGAATTTTCGGCTCAATTTCTGAAAGTAAGCGCTCACCATGTTGCTGAAACTGGCGCTTCTGACTAGCGAGGTCTTGGGAAGAGAAAGTAGCTAAATTTAAGGAGATAAGTTGATCAAGATGTTCAATATAATGAGGGAGCTCATGCCTGCGGTGCCACTCACTGAGAAGAGCCACTTTGTTTGACAGCCACTCCTCTTGACCGCGTTCAAGTTCTACATAGTCGTCCAGATACTCAATAACGAGCCAATCGACATTGTTGTATAAAAAGCGAATGCCGCAGCCACTTAAGAAGACGCATAGTAGAATCAATCCTAACCATTTACGCATGTTGCCCCCTCCTCGGTGGCTCCTTAGTCTTTGCTTGTCACTTGACTCAATTGTTGGTTAAGTCCTTAAGCATCCATATGTCGCACCCACCATGAATGGTTTCAGCATACGGTTCAACTAGATGGTTGAAATCCATTTTTTCATATAGGGCAATGGCCGATGTCATATTGGCTAAGGTGTCTAGATAGCATGACTCATAGCCTACTTCTTTGGCAAACGCTAAGCATTGTGTTACCAACTCATTGCCGATACCACGTCCTCTCGCATCTGCCAGCAAAAATAATTTACGCAGTTCACATACGCCATGATCATTAAACTGCGCAATACCCGCGCCGCCAACAATCTCACCATTCAACACAGCAACCCAGTACCGCGATTTTTCTGCGAATTTGTAATGTTCACTCATCATTGAGACTTCATCATCAGAAGGACCAAACCCTTCACCGATGGCGCCAAACTCTTTGCCTACTTGAGTAATGATCGCTGCGATCTTTGCGTTGTCTTGTGCAGTAATTTCTCTAATTTCTAACATATTGAGTTATAAGAGTTCTTTGGCAACTTGTCTAAGCAAGAAAGTTTCCCTTTCTATGCTCATTCCTTTTTTGGGGCTCTGGACGATGGTCTGTTCATTGTGCGCAATCGCTTCATGAATGTTAATCCAAACCGCTTTCATGCCATTTTTTATCTCGTAATCTTCATAACGAGTTTCCCCCAACTCACGGTCTATCTTGCAAGTATAACAATACGAAATCATGTGTATCACTTCTGCATCGTCTCTATGCCATGGACGAAACTCTTCGTAGATACCATAAGGTTTGATACCGTGAATATTCTGCGCACCCGTCTCCTCTTCAAGCTCACGAACTAAGCCTGCAATCTTATCCTCACCGTCATCAATGCCACCACCAGGTAAGGTGTAATCGTGATAACGCTCCGTATAGAGCAGCAATATGTCTTCACCACTCACCACAATCGCCCGCGCCGCATCGCGCTTTACAATAGAAACCTGATCCAGGTGCTCAATAGTCTCATGAACACTCGTATGCAAATGACGCATTAGTTCATCTCGCTAAATAGTAATTTCTACATAGTATCACGCCCCAAAAAACTGGGACAGGCATGGTTTGTGAGTGGCGAATACTACATGGGCCTTTATAAGGGACAGGCACCATTTCTGCCTATGGCACATAACTTGCAACCAAGCAAACATTCTTGTTTCAACAGCACTAGACTCGTGTCACGAACAGGCTGTCCACTCAATGAAGGTCTCGTTAATTCCCCATAAAATTCATTTGCCAAGGAAAGGAGATATAATGACCACCGCACGTAACCGACAGATTTGTTTAGAAGCAACTCGCTACTACCACATCGTTTCAAGATGTGTTCGACGTTCGTTTCTCTGTGGTATTGATGAACTAACACAGCAAAGCTACGAACATCGTCGTGCTTGGATTGAAAAGCGACTCTTATATTTAGCGCAATATTATTGCATTGATATCTGCGCTTACGCTGTAATGAGCAACCATTACCATATAGTGGTGCATGTCAACACAGATAAAGCTCAAAAACTAACAGATCGAGCGGTAATTACTCGCTGGGGTAAGTTACATCATCTACCACCACTAGCTCACAAATATCTTACAGGTAACCTATCATCCAAAGCTGAACATGAAGCTTTACAACGCTATATCACCTCTTGGCGCGAGCGACTGCAAAGTATTAGTTGGTTTATGCGTGAGCTCAATCTCTATATTGCCAACATGGCAAACCAAGAAGATGATTGCACCGGCCATTTTTGGGAAGGCCGTTATAAATGCCAAGCACTTCTTGATGACAAAGCACTCATCGCGGCAATGGCTTACACTGATTTAAACCCGGTAAGATCTGGAGTAAGCCATGCACCTGATCACTCAAATTACACATCGATTAAAGCACGTGTTCGAGGTTCAAAAAGGCTCTACCCGTTTAAGCAGCAACACCAGAATGCTAATAAAGGGGAACTTCCTATTTCGTTGCTTGAGTATATTGAAGTTATCGATTGGACTTCACGAGTCAGTTTTCAGGGGAAAAATAGCTTACCAACCCATTCTCCTCACATCCTTCAACGACTATCGTTTAGCGATAGTGATTGGTTACATGCCTGTACAAACATTGAAAATTGTCGTGCTGCTATTATTGGTTCTAAACAGAGCTTTGGTGCTGTTATGAAACTGATGCATCGAAAAAGAGAGCATGGACTCAAAATCTAGTTGGCCTGAATTATAATATCCCGTCAACTTGCTAATCTGTACACTATTCATCCTAAATACTGCTTCTGATCAGGTACTCTTGTAAGAGTATCTGCACCTCATTAATCAAATGACCGTATTACCTCGGGGTACTAAGCTATTTCAACAAAATTTGATTGTGTACTGTCCAATTTCGACCAGCTTAATTATGCCTGTCCTACTTTATTCATGTTCCACTTTGATTGTTTAACTTCAACCAATTAGAAAACTGTGCCTGTCCTTTTTAAAGCTAAGAGTTGCTGCAACTTGACCTCATAAAAGTGCCTGTCCTCTTAAAAGCTATCTAGCCTGTCCCAGTTATGGAAAAACCCAGCCTACTGTGTAAACTGGGTTTGTTTTATTTAGTAATAATGAGGTTGCACAACCTCTTGACCGCTAGCGTTCTCTTCGAAGCTAAAGAACAAGTGATCAAGCTGGAACAGCGTTTTCAGCCATTGCATCTTGAGCCTCTACTTCTGCCATATCGATATTTAGTGCTGCAGCAAGCCCTTCAGCGTAAGCGCGGTCAGCTTGCAGCGCGTGACGTAAGTGTCTTAGCTGAATTGGCTTGGACGCACCGCCAACAGAGCGTGCCGTGTTCTCGAACAGACGTTGTTGCTCTTCAGCGGTCATAATACGGAACAAGTTACCTGCTTGTGTGAAATAATCAGTATCTTCACGGTGGTCCCAGTTGTTTGCTGCGCCTTCAAGCTCAAGCGCAGGTTCTGCATGCTCAGACTGCTGTGCCCATTCACCGTACTGGTTTGGCTCGTAGCCTTTCGTCGAACCGAAGTTACCATCAACACGCATCGCACCATCGCGGTGGTAGCTATGTACTGGACAACGTGGCGCATTGACTGGAATCTGGTGGTGGTTAACGCCCAGACGGTAACGCTGTGCATCACCGTACGCAAATAGACGACCTTGCAGCATGCGATCAGGAGAGAAACCAATTCCCGGAACAATTGCTGCTGGGTTAAATGCTGATTGCTCAACTTCTGCAAAGAAGTTTTCTGGGTTGCGGTTAAGCTCGAATTCACCCACTTCAATCAATGGGAAACGAGCATGTGGCCACACTTTCGTTAGGTCAAATGGGTTAAATTCAACCTCATTCGCCTCCGCTTCAGTCATAACCTGAATCTGCATGGTCCATTTCGGCAGGTCGCCATTTTCGATGCTATCGTAAAGATCACGTTGATGGCTTTCACGATCTTTACCCACCAATGCCTCTGCTTCTTGATCGGTTAGGTTTTTGATACCTTGCTGTGTTTTAAAGTGGAATTTTACCCAAACACGCTCGTTATCGGCATTGATCATGCTAAACGTGTGGCTGCCATAGCCATTCATATGACGGTAAGTCGCAGGAAGGCCACGGTCACTCATAACGATTGTGACTTGGTGGAATGCTTCAGGAAGAGATGTCCAAAAATCCCAGTTGTTTTCAGCGCTACGCATGTTAGTGCGAGGGTCACGTTTTACTGCGTGGTTCAGGTCAGGGAATTTTAGTGGGTCGCGCAAGAAGAAAACCGGCGTGTTGTTACCAACCAAGTCCCAGTTACCTTCTTCTGTATAGAATTTAAGTGCAAAACCACGAATATCACGTTCAGCATCCGCTGCACCACGCTCACCAGCTACCGTAGTAAAGCGCGCAAACAACTCTGTTGTCTTACCGACTTCTGAGAACATTGCTGCTTTAGTGTATTTGGTAATGTCATGAGTAACAGTAAACTTACCGTAAGCACCAGAGCCTTTCGCATGCATACGGCGCTCTGGGATCACTTCACGATCAAAGTGAGCCAGCTTCTCTAAAAACCATACGTCCTGCAGCAACATTGGACCTCTCTTGCCAGCTGTCATTACATTTTGGTTGTGTGCGACAGGGCAACCTGCTGCGGTAGTAAGCTTCTTAGTCATAATTGGGGTGTCCTTTAAATAATTTGTTGAATCCACTTTTTTATTGCTGCTAGAACACATAATTCACAAAGTGAATTATCTCTTCAAACCAGCCTTTTTATCTAGTAACGCAAATACAAACGGTTTTCCTTTAGCTTTCGCTAGAGGTATTGTATGACAAGGAAATGTTAATAGGTTTTGATTTTAGTCAAAAACTCATTACCTTTTTTTAACCCTTGCTTGTACCCTTGTTCTAGTTTTCTTTTACTTCTTGTAAACCGCCCTACGTTAAAACTCCCATCTGGTGATATCACATTAATGGTCACACCTTCTGGTGGAGACTGAATAAACTCCAACGTTTTATTGTAGTGCTGATGTCTATTAATCAGTGCGTTAGCCACTTGCTCGTTGTTCGGTAACAACTTTCGCACTAGGTTAGGAAATTTAGTTTGCTCCATCTCGAAACCCAACGGCTTTGATAAGATAACCGTAATTTCCTTCGCACCCATTTCATAAGCTTTGATAACGGGAATGGAGTCCGCAATCCCTCCATCCATAAAGCAACCACTTTCTAAACAAGCACTGTCTCTATAGACCAAAGGCAGCGCTGTCGTTGCTTCAATTAATTTGTCGATATTGGATTCATCCAACTGATAACAATTAGAAAAACCATTACTAATATCCGTTACACTGACATAAAAAGGAATCGTGTTAACCACCTTTGATATATCCAGTGGCAACTTCTCATTACTGCATTCCCATAACCATTTAACATCAACAAGATGTCCGCCCTTAATAAATCGAACGGGATCAATAAAACGCTTATCTGTGGCGAACTCAGTAATTACCTTTTTGTTTCTGCCTAGTTTATTGGCTAAATAACCAGAAAGGTTCGCAGCACCGGCTGATACTCCGATAACGGCGTCAAAAGGTCGATAATTTGAGGAGAGGAAGGCATCCAATACACCGCTAGCGAAAATACCTCGCATAGCACCACCTTCAACAACTAAAACTCTATTCATTTTCTCAAGCACTCTCATTCTGATGCCGATACTATACAAACAGTTTTTGTCAATTAAAAATGGGAAGTATTGATTGTTTCGATAGGGAGAATCTATTGATTAGACTTCCATGTACTGTCATTGAGCACTTCCTGTCGCTCATTTGTGCCTCACCTTGTGAGGCACAATTAGATTTATTTAGTTACGCGTTGAACAAACATAGGATACACCGAGGCTGGATGTCCCTGTTTTATCGCTTCAAGCATGGCTGCAAAATAAGGCATTGAATGCATGAAGAACTTTTTATAACCCGAACACAAGTGATTTAGTCCAGGCTCCAAATCTGCTGTCATGGCCGTGCGCTCTTTTGGGCAACCGCCATTACACATTGGACGGAAATGGCACTCGCGACACTGCTTTGGTAACGACTTCCACTTGTTCATTCCAAAATCAATCTGTTTTTGAGATGAAGCCACCGCGCCCAAATCTACCACATCGATATCACCCACTTTGTAGTCGTCATAGCTGTAGTGATCGCATGAGTATAGGCTACCATCATGTTCAAGCATCATCTGCTGGCCACACGTTTCAGCATGGAAACACATCTGACTTGGCTGCCCAGCTAAAATACCGAGTGTATTTTCGAAAAACTGAACAAAAACTTTGCCCACATCTTCTTTACGCCACTCATCGAACACATCACACAAGAAATGTCCCCATTGATGCGGCGTCAACGACCAATCTTTTTCACCGCGGCGATCAAGCGGATGCTCTACACAAGGTTGGAACTGGATAACGCTTGAGCCTAACTCTTTTAATTTGAGGTAGGTCTGCTTACCCAAGTGTGCATTGTCGTTATGTACCACGGTCAAGGTATTAAACTGAACACCGTGCTTTTTCAACAACTTTAGACCACGTAACACGCGCGGGTAGCTATCATTACCTTTAATATCCGGACGACCATTGTTGTGATTAAGCTCATCACCATCAATACTCAAGCCAATCAAGAAATTGTTCTTTTTAAAGAAAGCAGCCCACTTCTCGTTGATCAAGGTTCCATTGCTTTGGAACGTATTGGTCACCGTCATACCTGGGCGAGCATATTTGTTCTGTAGCTCAACGGCTTTTTCGTAGAACTCGAGACCACGCAGTGCTGGCTCGCCACCCTGCCAACTGAAATCAACAAACTTGATATGTTCTGGTTGAGCGTCAATGTATTGTTTGACGTAAGTCTCAAGAAGCGCCTCAGACATCTGCATCGTTGCACCCGGTTGGTAACGCTCTTCTTTTCTCAAGTAGTAACAGTAGTGGCAATCTAGGTTACATTTTGAACCTACTGGCTTAACCAATAGATGAAAAGGGTGTGGTGATGATGTGCTCATGTCTGCGCTCCCATTGTATTTTTCACTATTATCTTAGGAAGCTCTCCTAGCAACTACTAGGAGATTTCCTAACAAAATTCGACTTAAGAAAAGAGCCAAAGTGGGTTAAACAAGTTTACGGCTGTGTGCCCACGCAATCAGCTCAGACGCACTATTAAGATCAAGCTGCTCAATCATTTTGTATTTATGATACTCAACCGTTTTTGACGAAATATTAAGCTCCAAGGCGACCTTTTTGGCCGAGAGCCCTTGAGCCAAATATTTTAAAATATCAAGTTGTCTCGCGCTCAAATCTGTCTTTTGCTCAATGATGCTCTTAAGTTCATCAGGAATATAACGTTCTCCTGCGAGCACTTTTTCAATGGTTTTCGCTAGCTCAAAACCCGCTTGATGTTTCAATACATAGCCATCAGCACCATATTCATAGGCGGCCTTTACAATCTCTGGCTCATCATGCATCGACAAGCACACTACTCGGCTCTCAGGAGAGCTACGTTTTAGTAGCGCTAAGGTGGTGTTGAGCTGCATGCCTGGCATCGAGATATCACTAATAATCAAGTCTGGTTGGTGCTTTTTCACCAATGCCAAAAGTTCGGTCGCATCTGCGCCAATACCCACCACTTGGTGAGAGAGATCTACTAACCTTGCGATACCCTCACTCACAATTTGATGGTCATCGGCTATTACCACTGTTGCCATTAATTATCTCCCATTTGCTGTATTGACAATTTAACGCTCAGCCCAGATTTTGGTGCATTCGATTTGAAAGAGACTTGCGCACCAATCAGCTCACCGCGTTCTACCATTGATTGTAGCCCTAACGAGGGTGAGTTCATGACCATACCTTGGTTGGCAATACCCACACCATCGTCACGAATAACTAAATCAACCCATTGGTTTTTATGCTTATGTAGCTTAATCCAAACCTGACTTGCATTAGCGTGCTTAACCACATTCGATAATGACTCTTGAATAATACGATAAATATGCAGCGCCGTTTCGTCATCAAACACCACATCGTGATCCAAATCCACTGTCATGATTAGGCCTGCGCGTTCCCCTATCTGTTTAGCGTGCGATTCGATGGCGGCATGCAAACCAACTCTTTCTATCACAACCGGGTGGAGGTGACGTGAGAGATGTTGAATATCGCGAGTAATATCCGCTAATCCATTCGCACATTGCATAATCACGGGTCGAGATGCCTCATCACAAAGGCTTGCAGCGAGGCCCATTTCTATTCCCAGCGAAGCTAATCGCTGACTGAAATCATCGTGTAAATCTCTTGCAATGTTGCGTCGCTCTCGCTCTCTTTCACCGATAATACGGCGATTGCGTGCAATTACCTCTTGTTGACTGCGCTTGAGTTCATCGTAGTGAGTGACTCGAGCAATACTCGACGCAATAATATTGCCTAGGATAGTTGCTGAATGGACAAAATCTTCATCGAACTGCTGAGAAGAAACAAAGTTCGCGCACGCCATCAAACCCCACGGTTTTCCCATAGCACGAATAGGAATGAGGACATGTCTTAATGGCTTTTCTGGCTGTAAGCTAGAGGCGAGTTCCAATAACTCAGGTGAAGTATCACTGCACACCACCTGCCCTTGCTCAATCAAACGGCGATACTCTAACACCACAGAAGCGGGAATCTGCTTTTGCACTGGAGGGATTCCCTCACCAATCGCTTCATAGTGAAACCAATTCTCGACAACGGCATTGTCCAAAGGAAGACAGGAAATTCGATCAACATTCAGGGCGGTTCGACATTCATCTAACACTTCTGTAATCGCTTTTTCCATATCGGCAGTGTGTGAATCTAATAGCTTACTAGAAATAGAGATCAAGACGTCTTTAATTCTTTCCATAAATCGATTTCCTTGCTGCCTAACATTATAAAAAGCAGTCTACTCGCTAATTCAAATAGTGAACAGAAATAGTTCGACAGCCTCCCTTCGTTGTCGATGAATAACACAACGGCATTTCCTAGTGCTTTAGGAAATATCCTAGTTCATTTCGTTAGCCGCAAAATGAATACTACTTGTGTCTTATCTCAGGAGCGACTTATGAATAACTTTTCTAAAAGCCTACTAAGTAAAGCGGTACTTGGTACTGCTGCAGTAGCAACGCTTGGCGCTGCACCAGCAATGGCAAAAAACACGTCAGAAAAACCAAACATTCTTGTGATCATGGCTGATGATGTGGGCTGGTCAAACACTTCAGCATACAACCTAGGTATGATGGGCTACAAAACGCCAAACATCGACCGTATCGCAAACGAAGGTATGCTATTTACTGACCACTATGGTCAACCAAGCTCAACAGCGGGTCGTGCTGCGTTTCTAACTGGTCAGCTACCTATTCGTACTGGTCTACTAAACGTTGGCCTACCTGGTTCTCCAGTTGGCCTTCAACCTGAAGACCCTACTCTAGCAGAAGTCCTCAAAGAACATGGCTACTTCAACGTGCAACTGGGTAAAAACCACCTAGGTGATCAAGAGCACATGATGCCACACCGTCGTGGTTTCGATTTCTTCTACGGTAACCTTTACCACCTAAACGCGGAAGAAGAGCCAGAAAATGAAGATTACCCACAAGACCCTGCGTTCTTCGAGCGTTTTGGTCCACGTGGTATCGTAACAGGTACGCCTGACGGTCCAACAGAATCTGCTGGTCCTCTAACTAAGAAGCGCATGGAAACGATTGACCGTGAGCTGACTGACATGGCGCTAGACTACCTAGACGACTTCGCTAAGACTGATGACCCATTCTTCATGTGGTTCAACCCTTCACGCATGCACGTTTGGACTCACCTAAGCGAAGAGTGGAAAGGCAAGACAGGTTACGGCCTATACGCAGACGGCATGGCAGAGCTTGATCACTACGTGGGTGAAATCCTAGACAAGCTTGAAGCTACTGGCCAACGTGAAAACACGGTCATTATCTTCACTACTGACAACGGTGCTGAGAAAGTTACATGGCCTGACGGCGGTAACACACCGTTTAAAGGTGAAAAAGGTCTGACAACTGAAGGTGGTGTACGTGTACCATTCATGGTTAGCTGGCCTGGTAACATCCCAGCAGGTTCTATCAACAACGGTATCCAGTCTCACGAAGACTTGTTCACAACACTAGCTTCTATCGCTGGTGAGAAAGATGTACAAGAGAACTTCAAGACTAAACACGATGTTTACATTGATGGTTACGATCACCGTGATGCTTGGTTCAAGAACGAAGATACACAACGTAACGAAATCTTCTACTTTGCTGAAACAGGTAACCTAGAAGCGGTTCGTGTTGGTAAGATTAAAGCTCAGTTTATCGAGCCATTGGAAGAAAGCTGGTTTGCTCCTCGTCTAACGACAACTTGGCCAGTACTTTACGATCTACGTACTGACCCATATGAAGAAGCACCAGAGCACTCGGGCATGTACATCAAGTGGATGGCAGAGCGTATGTTCAACTTCGTACCAGTACAGGTTGAAGTAGCTCAACTTCTGGCAACGTTTAACGAGTTCCCTCTACGCCAAGCTCCGACAGCATTTAACCTAGAACGTGTAATGCAAACACTTCCATACCGCGAAGCTAAGTAATTAACTTTACTACTTCGGGAATCATTCAAAAGGTGTGCTTTGGCACACCTTTTTCATTTTCCATTTAGGAAGAATCCTAGTTCAACACGCAAAGCTCCTTCGCTACTCTATTCAGCATAATTCTCCTTCGCCTCATCGTCTTCGATAGGTCTCCTGCAATACAGGTCGTCATTATGAGTGATTTAAAACAAAGCTTCTTCACACTGCAAGACGCGATCAATCAACGCGTTTTAGGCCAAGAAAAATCGGTTGAACAGCTGGTCATTGCGCTACTCGCAAATGGGCACGTTCTGCTGCAAGGTCTGCCTGGTCTTGCGAAAACTCGCAGTGTTAGTGTTATGGCACAACGACTAAGTTGTGAGCTAAACCGTATCCAGTTTACCCCTGACATGCTGCCAGCAGACATCACAGGTAGTGAGGTGTATGAAAGCCACTCGCAAACACTGAGCTTCAAAAAAGGCCCTGTCTTTACTCACCTGTTATTAGCGGATGAGATCAACCGTGCCCCTGCAAAAGTGCAATCTGCCCTGCTAGAAGCAATGGCCGAAAAGCAAGTATCCGTTGCAGGTGAAACTCACTCATTGCCTGAGCTCTTTATGGTTCTCGCGACGCAAAACCCGGTAGAACAAGAAGGCACCTACCCGCTTCCTGAAGCGCAAATGGACCGATTTTTAATGCAAATCCTTATCGATTACCCAGATAAGGATGCTGAAAAATCAATGCTTAAGCTTTTACGTCAAGAGAGCCAAAGCTCATCTAAAGCGGGTCAATTACTGAATATTGAACACGTACTCGAAGCACGCCGTCAAATTGATCAAATCCACGTTGCGGATCACGTCGATCAGTACATCGTCGATCTGATTGATGCCACTCGTCATCCACAAACCTGCGATGAGCAATTAGGGCAGTGGATTGAACTTGGCGCAAGCCCAAGGGCAACCATCGCACTCGACAAGTGTGCTCGAGCACACGCTTGGCTTAACGGGCAAGATCACGTTACTCCAGACAATGTACGAGCGATTGCTCACTCGGTTTTACGTCACCGACTTGTATTGACCTTTGCCTCTCAAAACCAAGGTATCACGAGCGAGACAGTGATCGATCAGCTCCTCGATTGTGTTGCTTTTGCTTAACAGAGGTGACGCATGAAAAAGGATGACCTTCGAGTTTACCCCTCACCACAACAACTGGGTGAAATGAGCTTGCGTGGCAGGAACCTCTCTTGGCAACCACCCTATCAAAAGCTCACTCCGTTAACAGGTAAACATCGTAGCAAACAACGTGGCAGAGGCCTCGATTTCGTCGAGCTTCGTCACTATTACGCTGGCGATGATGTGCGTTGTATTGATTGGAAAGTCACCCAGCGAACAGGTCAGCCTTATCTGCGTGTTTATGCCGAAGAAAACGACAAAAACATCGCCCTACTGATCGATTTGAGAACCACGATGTTTTTCGCTTCCGATGGGCAGATGAAG
Organism: Vibrio agarivorans; assembly: GCF_030409635.1. Taxonomy (NCBI): domain Bacteria; kingdom Pseudomonadati; phylum Pseudomonadota; class Gammaproteobacteria; order Vibrionales; family Vibrionaceae; genus Vibrio; species Vibrio agarivorans. The sequence goes on from NZ_JAUFQF010000002.1 coordinate 21,019, forward strand.
TCGGTTGTCGCGAGTGAAGCCGCCGCTATTGCAGCTGGAGCGGCAAACCACCATGGCGACCGTGTCGGGGCTGTGATTTTAACTGATGACGGCATCGTAACACTGCCTTTCAGACGTGGAGAAAAAGCGCTTTTCGCCTTACTAAGTGCGGTATCTGAACATGCCAATAAACTGCCAAACTGGGAAGCGCCTCAAAATGGTAAGCCCACGCTCGCGGACGGACTTCAACACCTAGTCGACTTGGGGTTAAAAGAGAGTCAGTGCCTTATCTTTAGTGACTTTAATGATTATGACAAACAAAAAGCCTCCTCGATGATCGATACCCTCGCTCACCGAAATAGCTTGATTGGTGTTTGCATTACAGACCCGTTGGAGGCGCAGTTTCCTCAACAGAATATCGTGCTAGGCAACAACGACTATCAAGTCGAACTGAAAAAAGACGACAAAGAAAGCCGTGCCCGTTTTGAACACTATATCCAGCAACAGAAACTCGATTTGCAGCAGCATTTTTTACGCCACCGATTAGCACTATTGAACCTAACCACCCATCAAAACGCATGGGAACAGCTGTGGAGTATGACTCGCCCGGCTTAATAGCGAGTAACGACTCACTATTTCACTCACCCTCGAATGCTCTATAGGTACTGAATGACAACTGCAAATCAAGGCCAAATTGTTGAGTTTGGCAGCCACTTAGTCAAACGTGCAGAGTGGATAGCTCCCCCATCCGCCGTCTCGTGGTTTCCACAAACCTTTGCTTGGCAAATGATCGCCCTAGCACTGATTGCAGGTGCTTTGGCATACGCAGTGTATCGCTATCATCGATATCTCAAGCGTACGTATCTTCGTGAGGCGCATGCCTACTACGTGAGTTACTCACAGCAGCACCAGTACGCAAAACTTGCACAGTTGATGAAACAGTTGGCTAACCAACACTGGCCACACGCGTCACTCGGTACGCTTGATAGCGCCGCTTTCGCTCACTTCATCGCAAGTCAAGAGGGAGCAAAGATAACCCCTGAACAAATCATTGAATTATTCAGGGCCAGTTACCAATCTACGCCAACTCTCACACCCGAAACGCAGCAGGCCATCCATCAATGGTTTGAGGAGATCACATGCTAAGTTTTAGTTACCCATGGTTAGGGCTACTTATCTTGCTGCCCGCGGTGATGTTTTTCAGCCCTAAGCACCTAACACGACAAATCGCTTTGCGCTTTAGCCACTTTGACAAACTGATTGAAGTAACAGGCACACAACCCAACAGTGGTGCCGTCGTGATCACGCCTTTGTGGTGGCAACGCATACTCATTTGCCTCACGTACCTAAGCCTGGTTATCGCAGCAACCAAACCCGTTTGGTTAGGTGAGCCCGTCGCTATCGAGAAGAGCGGCAGAGAAATGATGGTCGCGGTTGACCTATCAGGCTCAATGGAGGCAAGAGATTTTGTTGATCCCGAGGGGATTGCAGTGCGCCGGGTCGATGGTGTCAAACTGCTGCTCAATGACTTTCTTGCACAACGCGAAGGCGACCGAATTGGTTTAATCGCGTTTGGCGACGAAGCCTATTTACAAGCCCCTTTTACTGACGATTTCACCATTATTTCTCAGTTACTAAGTGAAATGGACGTACGGATGGCAGGTGCCGGAACGGCACTTGGCGATGCTATCGGGGTCGCCGTCAATCACTTTGAGCACTCACAGGCTAATAATAAGGTTCTGATTTTGATGACGGATGGTCGCGATACCACCAGCAAATATCCCCCTATCGATGCCGCACACTTCGCTGGGGAGCACGATATTACGATTTACCCTATCGCCATTGGTGATGCTACCAATGTAGGAGAAGAAGGTATCGATTTTGACATGTTAGAACGCATCGCCAACTACACGGGGGGGCAAGTATTTACGGCGTTAAATGGTGATGATCTGGTAGAGGTGTACACCACGCTTAATCAGTTAGAAGAGACTCTTTTCGATAGCTACACAATACGCCCAAAGTTTGAGCTTTATTATTGGCCACTGACTGTTGCGGTTATTCTCAATCTGATCATGCTGCTTATTGCGGCGCAAAAGCGACGCAAAGGAGGTTTACATGGCTGAGTTTCACTTTATTCGTCCTTGGCTATTGCTGCTATTTATCCCATTGGCCTTATTGTTCATGGTGATTAAGCAGACACAAAAAGAGCAAAAAAAGCTCCCAATAGCTGATCATCTACTCCCCTATCTGCACACGGGAGAGCATCAACAACGATGGTTTGCCCCAAGGCACATACTGCCATTTTGTCTCGCTCTGATGATCGTTACCATCGCAGGCCCAACTTGGCAGCCAGAACCAGACTCACATGCAAAAAATCAGTCGCCACTTATCTTCGTGATGGATCTCTCTCGAAGCATGGGAGAGTCTGACATTGCTCCGAGCCGGTTAGAGAACAGTAAACTCAAAATCGCTGAACTGCTCGAGGTGAAAACTGACGGTCTTATTGGTGCTCACGTTTATGCGGGAAGTGCTCACATGCTGATCCCACCAACCGAAGATCGTGAGGTATTTGAGCTCTATCTTTCTGCACTTTCCACCAACCTGGTACCACGCCAAGGAAAAAATCTCGAAGCTGTATTAACACAACTTGCGCAGCAACACAGTGAAAACACCGTTCCTGCGAGTATCGTTGTCGTCACTGACAGCTTAGACAACAGCGCGATTCAAGCACTGGATCATTTCAATGATCAATACAATCACCAGTTGCTGATTTGGAAATTTGGCTACAACGAGACCATGAGTCCACCTTCTGGGATTCGTATGCTGCAAAACACACCAGACAACAGTGATGTCACGACAATTATGCGTTGGATTAACAGCTTCAGTTACTTTGACCCTTTTGATGAAGATATTGAGTGGCAAGAAGCCGGTTTTTATCTTGTCATTCCGACACTGATACTCAGCTTATTATGGTTTCGCCGTGGTTGGAGCATCCAATGGGTGCCTTCGGTACTGATAGCCGTTGTCACAATGAGCGGCTTTCACTCGCCAGCTGCATACGCTAACACTCAAAGTTCAAATAACACCTGCGATTCGATGCTCATGCGCTGGTTTCTCACGCCTGATCAACAAGGCCAATGGTACTACCGCCAGGGAAATTACGCTTGTGCTGCTCAAAGCTTCACTGACCCTGAATGGAAGATTGAAGCTTTGATGCGTAACGAGCAGTGGGAGTGGGCACTAACCATGCTAAACAACCAACCCGACTCCGTCGACAAGCGCTTCAACGTGGCATTAAGTTACTTGCACATCGACCGCTTCCGCTCCTCTGAGCGGTGGTTTAAGCAAGTGTTAGACCTCGACCCAACACACCCTCAAGCCATCGCAAACCTCGCGCTTTTAGAGGAGATATTCCAACTCATGGCCGAGCGCGCTCAAGGGCAAGGGACCGCTGGTGAAGACATGACGGCAGACGTTATCTCAACGCTCGAAGAAGACATGGGTATTGAAGAGCCAGAAGACAAGATAGAGGTGATCAACAGTGCCGACTTAATGGCCGAGGAGCACCTAACAAAGATTTGGTTAGAACAGGTTAAATCCAGCCCTGAAGTTTTTCTGCGCAATAAATTTGCCATTCAACTGCAGCAGTCAAGTGAACCGAGCCTGCCGCCGGCATCCAGTAAACAGGAGACGCCATAATGCTCTTTAAGTTCACACTCGCCAATACGCTTCGCCACCTGCTCGTGTTACTTGTGTTATGCCTGCTACCCATGGCATCGCTTCAAGCGGCTTCAACACCATTAAATAACGTTGGCCTTAGCGCACGCTGGGCTCTCGGCTCAGAAACGTTGATAGAGAGGCAGCGTCATACGGTATTTCTTGAACTCATCAGCGACACACCAATCACTGATGTACTTAGTGTTGAATCGATCAGTGCCAGTGATCTTTTTTTCGAACAGACCACCACATTTTGGCAATACACTCGCCCAATAGAGAATGGACAGCGAGTAGAAAAAGCCGCACTGAAACTCGAACTGTATCCAGCAAAATCCGGCCAATTTACCCTACCGAGTGTCAATATTCAGTTGGGTCGCGGCGATAAAGCACAACAGATTCCAACCGCCCCGCTCAGTATCGATGTGCAAGCCCTACCTCAAGCTGCCCAAGGAAAAATCGCAGCACCGAGTATGAATGCTCGTCAGATCTTAAGTGACACCAATATCACCGAAGGCGGCGCTGTTACTAGAACGATCACTCTCAGTGTCACCGATTTGCCCGGCCACTATATTGCTGAGTTACCTTTTGTAGAGCAGATTGAAGGGGTTGAAATTCGCACCGGAAGCAGCCGCGCTACCACCGACAGTTTTCGTGCCGAAATGACAGGAACAAGGTCAACGGATGTTCACTATCGCTTCGCGACACAAGGGGAATACTCCTTACCGGCAATGACGTTGGAATGGTGGAATACCCAGACTCAACAAGTCGAAACGGCGACAGTCAATGCGATTAAAGTTCAAGTAAACCCTGCACCGCCTTTGCCATGGGATCAACAGCTAGAGATTTGGATTTCGGAAAGTAAGGAGTGGTTACTTGTGCAGCGCAGAAACCTGGGACTTTCACTGTTACTACTGGCTGCTGTTTGGCGATTTAAACCCATAATATCGAGGGTAGCCGAAAGAGCAAGGCGCAAACAGCGACACATCGCACAGCACCCGCTCAGTCAGCAAGTAACATTGATTGCCAAAGTCACGATGTCGTCACAACACAAGTTGCCAAAAGTCATCTACTCTTGGCTGGCTCAGCAAGCGATTTATGACATTCGACAACACCCTTTGACCCGCTCAACCATCCGCTTTGACAGCAATGGTCAATGGGCTGTTGATAAAACTCGCTTAGTCAGGGGGTTATTGCAGGAACTTAAACAGGGCTACATTCAGCGCTACCGATTACAGCCGTTAAACACCAAGAAGCCAACCTAACTTCTTCTGACAAGCAAACAAAAAAGCCCGTAGACATCGCTGCCTTCGGGCTTTATTTTGACCAATTAGATGAATTACTTAGCGACAGCGGCTTCTAAGCGCTGTAGACGGCCTTGTAGCATCATCACGTTCTGGTTAAACATACCAGGGTTAAGCACTTGGCTTGACTGGAATGGGTAATCAGGAACCGTTGCTAGGAACTCTTGGATTTGACCAGCAGCTGGTACGAATAGCCACATGTTATCTGCCATCCAACGAATGTACATACCAGATTCGTGCGGTGCTTTTTCGAATGGGTCAGCACGTAGGTGAACAATTGACGGCCAGTTAGTTTGGAAACGCACACCATCAGAGATGTTACCTTCCATGTGAGCAAACTGAACTTTGAAATCACCAGTACGGATTGCATCTAGCTCAGCGTTTGCTGAGAAGTAAAGAAGACCATTACGTGGACCTTCTTCTGCTTTACCTTCAAAGTAAGGTAAGAAGTTGTAACCATCTAGGTGTACACGCCACTGCTTACCGTTGTAACGAGCGCCTTTTTCAGACTTCAGTTTCTCAACGACTTTGTCGTCACCCGCTGCTGCAAGAAGCGTAGGGATCCAGTCTTTGTGAGACATCATGTCGTTGATCTTTGTACCTGGTTCGATAACGCCAGGCCAACGAACAAGCTGAGGTACACGGAAGCCACCTTCCCATGTTGTCCCTTTTTCACCGTGGAAGAAGGTTGCACCGCCATCAGGCCATGTTGCTGTTTCTGCACCGTTATCTGTTGAGTAGATAACGATAGTGTTGTCAGCAACACCTAGCTCGTCGAGCTTGTCTAGCAGCACACCAACATGGTCATCGTGCTCTAACATACCGTCAGCGTAAATAGAAACGCCTGAAGCACCTTGGTACTTCTCTTGTAGACGTGTCCAAACGTGCATACGGGTTGTGTTGTGCCAGATAAAGAATGGCTTGTCCGCCTTAACTGCGCGCTCCATGAAATCAAGTGACGACTCTAAGAACTCCTCGTCAGCCGTTTCCATACGCTTACGCGTCATTGGGCCAGTATCTTCGATCTTGCCATCAGCGGTTGACTTAATTACACCACGAGGGCCGAACTGCTTACGGAACTCTGGGTCTTTTGGATAGTAGTATGTTTCTGGCTCTTCTTCAGCATTCAAGTGGTAAAGATTACCGAAGAACTCGTCGAAACCGTGTGCAGTAGGAAGGTGCTTATCTTGGTCACCCATGTGGTTCTTACCAAATTGAGCGGTCATGTAGCCCTGCTCTTTCAGAAGATCCGCAATAGTTGGTGCCCAATCAGGAATACCGTGATCTGAGCCTGGCATACCAATCGTCAAAAGACCCGTACGGAACGGTTCTTGGCCCGTAAGGAACGCAGCACGACCCGCGGTACAAGATTGTTGACCATAATGATCCGTGAAAATTGCACCTTCATTTGCAATGCGATCAATGTTCGGTGTTTCGTATCCCATCATGCCGTGGTTGTATGCACCGATATTGAAGATACCAATATCATCACCCCAGATAGCGAGAATGTTAGGTTTATCAGCGGCAACCGCTGCACCAGCTGTAACTAGTGCACCGACGCTTACTGCGACCTTGCTCAGTACGTTTGCCATAGTGACTCCGAAAAGACGTTGTGAAAAGAGAAACAAAGTAATCCAAGCCGTTATCAACGATGTCCAGCAGGAGAACTCTGTGTTTACCTTTCTATTTAACCGCACTTAAAACAGGGACTCCGCTTATAAGAACTATAACCAAAAGTTATTATCCCACATGAGAGTGACGAACCTCTCACTACGGACGTAGCAACAGCCAGCAATTAACAATGTAAATCACTCCTACTCGTCGGTATTACCTCGAATGTCGACAATTTGGGGGAATATCTGTGATAAACGGTATAACCAATAGTTATTTTTATACTTGATACAATCTCATGCATACACAGGCTAGATTAGGAACCTTCTATGACCCTCTCGACTGATGCACACCCGGCTTTTATCTCCATCACTGAACAAGTCAAAAAACACGTTATTGGTCAGGAACATGTTGTCAAAGCACTCGCTTTAGGCTTATTGACCAAAGGACATATTTTGCTTGAAGGCTTACCCGGTACGGCCAAAACCCGAGCAGTAAAATCCTTAGCGGATGCACTCACTGTAAACTTCGGTCGAATTCAGTTTACACCTGATCTACTCCCGTCAGATATCACTGGGAGCGAAACCTATCAAGAGCACAATGGCAGGCCACAACTAAACTTCCAGCCCGGCCCTATCTTTAATCATTTAGTGTTAGCCGATGAAATCAACCGTGCTCCAGCCAAAGTGCAAGCGGCATTGCTAGAAGCCATGGCGGAATACACCATTACCGTAGGTGGAAAAACCCATCCACTGCCTGAACTGTTCATGGTGCTCGCAACGCAAAACCCTGTAGAGCAAGAAGGGACTTACCCGCTTCCTGAAGCGCAGATGGATCGCTTCATGCTCAAGGTCGATGTCAGCTACCCTAATGCTAAAGCTGAGAAAGCTATTATTCGCTTGGTTCGCGGTGAAGATCGCGCTGAAAACACAAACTCAACCTCATCAAACTCAGCGTCATTGTCTCCAGAAGTCGTTTTTGCGGCTCGTGCCCAAGTCGACCTTGTCGAAATATCCGAACTCTGTGAGGACTACCTCATTGACCTCATAATGGCAACGCGTGAGCCTCACGCTTACCCAGAATCGCGTCTTGCACAATGGATAGAGATTGGGGTGAGCCCTCGAGCTTCCATCGCGATGGATAAGTGTGCACGAGCTCACGCTTGGCTTGCTGGGCGTGATCATGTACTACCTGATGACATCAGAGCGATCGCTACGATGGTACTAGGTCATCGCATCACACTCTCTTACGATGCGCTGGCTGATGGCGTCACAAGCACGGATGTCATCAATGAGCTTCTTGACCATGTTATGATCGGCTAAATGGACGAAATATGATCAAGCCAACTCGCTCTCCAGCCCCCGTCCCACATGATGCTAGACTCTATACGGACTACGCACAGCTGGTACGAATACAAGCCTATGCCCATACGCTCAATCTGCTACCGAATAGCCGTATTGGCTCAAAGCTCGATGGACGTCATTCTTCGAAACTGCGTGGACGCGGGCTTAATTTCGAGGAGTTGCGTCACTATCAGATTGGTGATGATATTCGTAATATCGACTGGAAAGTGACTTTAAGAACCGGTCAGCCGCACGTTCGTGGCTACACAGAAGAAAAAGATCGTCACGTCATCGTCTGCATTGATCAACGCAGCTCGATGTTTTTTGCATCAACGAATGTTATGAAATCGGTAGTCGCGAGTGAGATCACCGCTCTAGTCGGCTGGCGAGCCCTGAAAGAAAGCGATCGCGTGTCGTTCCTATTAATGGATGATGCTCAATGTCGTGTGAACAAAGCTACCCGTAGCCAATCGACTCTTTTAGCTTTCTTCAAGACGCTTGCTCAAACCAATCAAGCGCTCAACGCGCAAGGTATCGCCCGAAGTCAGCAGTCATTTTCACACTTCATTGACCACTTAACTCGCAACAAGACTCATGGTTCAACAGTTTTTATCGTCAGTGATTGGCAAGATGCGTCACCTAAGGATGTTGATCGCCTCCATCAGTTGCAGCGCAGCAATGATGTAATTCCGGTCATCATAACCGACCCTTTGGAGCAACAGCTTCCAAAAAATCTTATTGAAAATACACTGCATGTCGGAGATGGTGAATACCAGTTTAGCCTCGCGCATGAAACGCAGCGACAAACCATCAATCATGCATTAAAACGCAATTTCGATGACACGTCACACCAACTGACTCGCCTAATCGCAACCAAAGGCCTTCCCGTTGTCGCTTTGTCTACACAAGGCGATCACATCAAGCTGTTTGGTCAGTATGTCGGGGGCTACAAAAAATGAACCATCAACCACCAAGCACATACATCCTTCGTTACTTCGTTGATGTGGAAGTTCTGCCTCAAGTGTCATGGATGCCGCAAACACTGGGTTGGAAAATACTCGCTGTGCTACTGCTGTGTCTGACCCTGATTTATGCCTATCAGCGCTTAAGTAGATGGTATCTAAATCGTTACCGTCGCGAAGCGATGCAGGCTATTGACAGCCTCTCTGGCGACAATCAGCACTACGGTCGCGAGCTTTTCTATATTATGAAAGTCGTGTTAAGCCACTTATCATCCAAAAACAACCATGTATTTGGTGACACATTCTTCACTGCTCTCGCACTCTATCACTCTGAGTCATTAGAAGAGCAGCTTCAAAATGCATGGACCCACACTCTCGTCAGCGATCAAGTGTCATTAACTGCTCCGCAAAAACAGCAACTAAAATCCTACTGCTGCTCATGGCTGCAACACCATAAGGCCTTTAGTCATGATGATATTTAATATTGAGTTTATCTACCCTTGGTGGCTGTTGCTATTACCTGCGCCTGTCTTAGTCACTTGGCTCGCCCCGGCTTACAAAACTCAGCAATCTGTGGTGAAAATTCCCTTTTTTCAACTGATCGTAAAGGCGCTTGGTGAGCCACCACAAAAAGGAGCGAGCCTACTCACCCCACAGTGGTGGCAACGCGGTACCTTAGTGTTAAGTTGGGTATTGATTGTCTTTGCCCTCACCCAGCCGACCATACTTGGTGAACCTGAAACACGTCAGCTTGAGGGGCGTGACATTATGGTGGTACTCGACCTTTCTGGCTCTATGGGTGAAACCGACTTTCAACAACAAGACGGAACAACTCTTCATCGTCTAGACGCAGCAAAGCAGGTGTTGCGCGATTTTGCGCAGCAGAGGAAGGGGGATCGCCTCGGTCTGATTCTGTTTGGTGATGCCGCATTTGTACAAACCCCATTTACCTCGGATCAGGACGCATGGTTAGCCTTGCTCGATCAAACGGATGTCGCAATGGCGGGGCCAAGTACTCACCTTGGCGATGCTATGGGATTAGCGATTAAGTCATTTGAAGATAATCAGGCCGAATCCGATAAGGTGACCATTATTCTCACCGATGGCAACGACACGGGTAGTTTTGTTGAGCCTACAGAGGCAGCCAAAGTAGCAGCAGCCAAGGACATTAAGATGTATGTCATCGCAATGGGCGACCCAACCACAGTCGGCGAACAAGCACTCGATATGGAGGTTATTCAGCAGATCGCCAACATCACTGATGGTCAAGCTTATGAGGCGCTCGACCGAGAATCGCTCGTTGACGCTTATGACGAAATTAACCAGCTAGAACCGCTTGTTTATGAAAGCCAAACCTATTGGCCAAAACAGAGTTTACACGCTTATCTTCTGGGTGTTGTTGTCGTGCTATATCTGTGTGCATTTACGCTAGCCACACTGCTGCGCTATGGGAAATCACGCCAAGCAAGCTACCGTGAAGCCCAAGGAGAAAAACATGTTTGATTGGCAAAACTGGTCACTATTTTTCTCACAATTTCACTTTATTCGACCACTATGGCTAATTGCGCTGTTCCCCGCTTTTGTCCTAATTGCGATTCGCTGGAAAAGTGACACCAAAGAGGAGTGGCATACCACACTGCCACCCCATCTGCGCCGAGCGTTGACTATCAAGCAAACAGGTTGGCAGCGTCAACTGCCTTTAAAGGTGCTAAGCGCGACAATCACTATTGCGATCATCACCTGTGCCGGCCCAACTTGGCAACGTGAAGTCTCCCCTTTTGGAGAGGATAAAGCAGAGGTAGTCTTCCTGCTCGATGTAAGCCATTCGATGATGCAGACAGATGTTCCACCGAGCCGTTTAGACCGAGCCAAACACAAAATCATGGATATGATTGAGTATCGATCCGGCGGAAGAAATGCACTCATCGCGTTTGCTGGAAGCGCACATGTCGCCATGCCAATGACCTACGACCAAAGCGTATTCGCTCCCTTCTTAACCGCGATTGAACCTACAATTATGCCGGTCTCAGGGAAGCGCGTTGAACAGAGCCTTTCTGCCTTGAACACCTTGCTGCCCGATGATACTGGTGCAACCATAGTGCTTGTTTCTGACGGGGTAAGCGCTTCTTCTATAGAGATGTTTGCTAAGTTTTTTCAACAGACGTCTCACTCCCTTGTTGTGCTCGCGATCGGCCAACCTAGTTCTACATCAAGCAATCCGACAGGGTATGCTGACCTTTCAAGACTGGTCAGTGAGGCAGGTGGAAACCTTGTTCATCTATCTGTCGACAATAAAGATATCGAACAAGTTACCCGACTCGTTGAGCGTAACATGCAATTAAATGGCGATAATAAAATGCCATGGAAAGATATGGGCTATGCCCTTCTGATACCAATTGCTCTGCTTTCGCTGCTTTGGTTCCGCAAGGGTTGGCTTGTTCAGTGGGCAGTCTTGATCGCCCTAGGACTGCCTAGTTACCTAGTTAGCCCTTCAGCCTATGCACAAACTACGGACGTCCCCAGCATAGAAGCCACAAAAGTCGCAACACCGACTCAGTGGCAGCAATGGTGGTGGGATTTGTGGATGACACGAGATCAGCAAGGTCAACGGTTGATGAACCGTGGTCAATATTTACAAGCGGCTCATCAATTCGAAAGCCTTATTTATCAAGGGGTGGCTTATTACTATGGTCGAGACTACCAACAAGCACATCATGCATTCATGGCCGCTGACTCTGATCTAGGCGACCTTTATGCTTCAATGGCACTGGCGCGCCAACGAGAATACCTTGCGTCTCGCAACTTACTGCAACAACTGAGTGAAAAACCAAACCTCGACTCAAACCTAAGGCTCAAGGTGGAGCAGAACCTATCCGCCGTCAAAGCGATAATCGAAGAGGTTGAACGTTATAGTGAAAGCCAAATGAACACGACCGATGGTGCCGAAGAGTCATTTGAAATTGGTGACAACCCACAAACCAGTGAAGGCGCAGAAGAGACGGTTACTGAAGAGTTATTGATGAAGGAATCACTCAATGCCAACGAGATTCTTGGTAGCGAAGCACTTGCACAGCGTTGGTTAGATCGCATTGAATCTGACCCTTCACTCTTTCTACAAAATAAGTTTTATCTGCAACTAGAGCAACAACCGACTGCAGGCGAATCCCAATGAACATAAATAAGTATCTTCTGGTTTTCATCACCCTTTTTGTTACCACGCTAGGCTGCAAAAATACCGCATCAGCGAACACGATCACGCCTTCTCAGCAACACCCAGAAATAGAGATTCGTGCATGGCTCAAGTCTGATGATGTTAATCAAGGGCCTCTTGTCGTTGCTCAAAAAGAGCAAGTCGTGATGGTCATTGAAGTTGCCACACCACGCTGGTTCACTGCTGGTACGCAAATTTCATTGCCAGAAATCAATCATGCCATCGTCATGCAACGCAATGCGTTTGCGATAAACCTCACGGAGCGTCGCTCAGGGCAAACATGGGCCAAGCAGCAATGGGAAATCACCCTATATCCACTGCAAAGTGGTCAGTTTACGGTTCCTCCAACCCGAGTAGAGGTCGCCTTCTCGTCGCGCACCGGTGGCAACAAGTACGCGACGCTGTATACCGCCCCTCTCTCTTTTGAGGCGCACCTACCGGATGCACAGCTCACGCAGTCGTCACAGTGGTTCACCGCTTCAAGTGTGAGCGGTGAACAGGAGTGGCAACTCGTCTTTCAAGATGAACAGAGCCAACAACTCTCCGTTGGTGACAGCGTCAGCCGAACCGTGACCTTAAAAGCAAGCGATTCACTCTCCATTTTGCTGCCCAGCATACTACCAAGCCACTCGACCCAAGCTTACCAAAGATACTCGTCCCCAAATCAACTGACTGATGACCAGGTGCGCGGACGCTACTTTTCAAGTCGTACCGAGCATCAAACTTATCTTCTGCAACAAGGGGGAGAGTTTGTCCTGCCTGACTATGAAGTGTTGTGGTGGAATCCTGAATCGAAACGCGTTGAGCACTTAAAAATAGAAGGAAAAATCCTGCAAGTGTCCCACACATGGTCTTCCTTCATGACTCAATATTGGCGTCAAATCATAGCTCTGACACTCTTCATTGTTGTGGCTAGCCTATCCGTTAGTTTGACTTATCGCTACTACAGCAGGCATCCACTGCCTGAGGCGCTGCAATTTGCACTCGCGATAAACAAAAAAGAGCTAGGGCAAGCCAGAAAACTCGCCTATCAACGAGCAAAGCGAAACCATCAGAGCGACACGCTTAATGACCTTTCTGATAACTCGCAATGGGTCAAACAAGCGAGTGACTTTCAGACTCAGGAAACAAATAAACACTGCGCACAACAGATATGGCGAAGGGTTTCAATAAATAGAAACCGCAGTGCACTGCGCCAGGGTTTTAGATTACCCAAAATGCTCAAAGGCCTGTCTCGGCATCACTAATTGATGGCGTGTTTTGCTAAGCCGCTATCTAATGGACTGTAATTTCGTTAACATTAACTAGATAGAGTGTGGTCACAATATAACGAGTTAATTTGATGAAAAACAATGAGCTGAACTTAATCCCTATATTTGTTGCCGTTTATGAAGAGCAAAGCCTGTCCAGAGCGGCAACACGTTTAGAGATTAGCCAGCCAGCCGTCAGTAAAGCACTATCGAGATTACGTGACGTCTACCAAGATCCTCTCTTTAACCGCTCAGCATCAGGTGTCGAACCGACGGGTTTCGCAGCGGATATCTACCCAGCTATGGCTGCTGCTCTACAAAACTACAAATCGACTCTTATCTCTTCCCGAGACTTTGCCGCGGAGCAATCGAATCGGGTCTTCTCTATCGCGTGTTTATCATCGATATCCTATCATTTGCTACCCGAAGTATTTGCTAACATCCACCAAGTGGCACCGAATATCTCATTAGATATCCACCCTTTATTTTCAGAAGATTATGAGTCAGATTTACGTCTAGGAAAGTATGATTTGGTGCTAGATTTAGAGCCTCAAGGGCGAACAACGTTAAAAACCGAAGTCGTTTTGGAGGGAACATATAAAGTGTGTTGCCGGGGAGGACACCCGAGAATTAAACCTGGAGAGTTAACCATCGAGCAATTCTACCAAGAAGAGCACATTGCTATGTCTCGTTGGCACAATCGCCGTCACATTCTTTCCGACCTAAAATTGAAACCAATAGAAGAACGAAAAATCAGTTACAGTGCTCCTGGCGTACTAGAGGCCATTCCTGTCGTCAAAATATCGAACTACCTCGCATTATTTCCAACCTCAACAGCCTTTGAATGTCAGAAGATCCACAATTTTCAAGTGCATGATTTACCATTTGATATCCCACCTCAAAAAGTCTGTTCAATCTGGCACCCTAGCCGCAATCATGATGCCGCGCATTTGTGGTTAAGAGATCAAATACGCAACACCGCCAAGCACCTCGACTTTAGTTAGCATCCTTTGCTAAGCGCAGTCCCATGTCTGACATAATGATGGATTGAGAAGCAAAGTCACGACGATAATTTTCAGAGAGTTCCGGCTCGTAAGCAAAGCTACCGCCTCGAACCGATTTGTGTGCAAGGTGGCTCGCCTCATCTCTGATATTCGCGGGATTGTCTACTGGGCCAAAGCGATAAAAAGTATCATCGAAAGAGTCCATCACAAACTCGCCCACATTGCCTGTCATATCATATAGCCCTAGCTCATTTGGCTGCTTTTGACCGACAGGGTGCGCGCGATTGTTTGAATTATCTGCATACCAAGCGACATCGCCGATATCGTTCGATCCCGAATAAGTGAAGCCTTGACTCAAATTGCCACCGTTTGCAGCAAACTCCCACTCTGCCTCTGTCGGCAGACGATAGTTTTCTCCTGTGAGCTCATTCAACTGCTCGACAAAATAGACCGCGTGTTGCCAACTTAAGTTATTGACTGGGACCTGAGGGTCATCTTGGAAAAAGCTCATTGATGAGCCCATAACACTATTAAACAGCTCTTGAGTCACCTCAAACTGCGCGATGTAAAAGCTATCAACACTCACCTCACGTGCTGGGCGCTCTGCATGGGATGCATCTTCAGAGTCGGAGCCTCGTACATAAGTCCCTCCTTCCACCAACACCATTTCACTATTAATCGCCGCAGCGATAGGGTGTTCGGGTTGAACAGCACACCCAGACAACACTAGTAATGCCGCCACTGCAGCAGGGAATAAGATTCTATGTTGGGTCAGCATAAATACGCCTCTTATCGAACAGTTATCAGATAGGCGTAGCTTATCAGTTATGGCTATGACGATTGGTTATATCTCGTATAACGGGTAACGGAGCGTGGTGCAATTTATCATGCAAAGGTCGAATCAAAGATTAAAGGTTTCTTATGCTGCTCTCTCAAGGTCCTCAATACAATGGTAAAGCGTCAAAACGACTGCACGTGATGGCAAAGCCTATTGGTGCGGTGTGCAATATTGACTGCACATATTGTTACTACCTGAGCAAACAAGATTTACTTGAGTATAAAAAAGGCTGCTCTCCTCAAATGGACGATGCGATGTTAGAAGCCTATATTCGCCAGTATATCGAAGCGCAAAATACCCCGGAGATCATTTTCTCTTGGCAGGGTGGAGAGCCTACAATGCTCGGATTGGAGTACTTTGAGCGCATTGTCGAGTTACAAAAGAAATACCAACCAGCAGGCGTTACCATCTCTAATGACTTGCAAACGAATGGCACCTTGCTCAATGACAAATGGTGCCAATTCTTATCGACCAACAATTTCTTAGTGGGCTTAAGTATTGATGGTCCTGAAATGCTGCATAACGCCTATCGAACCAATAAGGCGGGTAAAGGCACCTTCAAACAAGTCATGGCGGCCGTTGAGCTATTGCATAAATATAACGTCAACTTCGCGACTTTGACTTGCGTTAACAACCTTACCAGTCGTAACCCGCTTGAGATTTACCGCTTTTTACGTGATGAGGTACGTTCGCCGCAGGTGCAGTTTATTCCTATCGTAGAGCAAAAGTCATTTCGTACAACAGCACCACAAAACTGGCAAGCGGAAGAGCAACCTAAACAGGGTGACAAACGATTAATTCCGGGCAATTCAAACTCGGTTGTAGAACCATGGTGTGTCTCTGATCATGCTTGGGGTAACTTCCTGATTACCATTTTTGATGAATGGGTTCGCAATGACCTAGGTAAAGTCTTCGTTCAGTATTTTGAAGCGAGCTTAGAAGCTTGGATGGGCCGAAGAAACCCGCTTTGCACCTTAAGTGACCTATGCGGTAAAGGCTTAGCGATGGAGCCAAATGGCGATGTGTTTACCTGTGACCATTATGTTTACCCAGAATACAAAGTGGGCAACATCCACCACCAAAAACTCGATGATATTGCGTTCAGCGGCCAGCAACAAAAATTTGGCTTTGATAAATCACGCACACTCACTAAGCAGTGCCAAAGCTGTGACTATCAATTTGCCTGTCACGGAGAGTGCCCAAAGAACCGTTTCATCACCACCAAAGATGGTGAGCAAGGCCTTAATTACCTGTGCGCTGGCTGGCACAAGTTCTTTGCCCATGTGGATAAATCTATGGCGTATATCCTAAGAAAAACTGGTCACCCAGTGGCACATGGAAAATACAGCGATAGTGAGATGCGTAAATACTACTCATCATCAGCCGCCCCACACTACCAAACAAAGTTTTAAGTGAGATTGAAATGAAAAAGACCCTCGTATTTTGTGTCGCCACTTTGCTCACCTTTGCGAGCGCTGCTCAATCGACTGATTCAATACCGCAAAGTCTTGATAGAGCGCCCGAGCAACAGCAAGAGCCAATGGCGGATATGGCCCAGCTCTCTTATCAAGCACAAGATACAAGGCTGCCTGTTGACGAGCGAGCTCAAGCCCTGAGATCGTTAGGGCAATACCCTAGCCAAAATGGCCTGGTCGCGGTTGCGAGAGCACTCAAAGATGACAATGCACAATTGCGAGAAGCCGCAATCATCGGTGCTGCACCCTATCAGCTCCCTCACCGCTGGAAGATACTTGAGCCGCTACTGAGTGATGAAGTTAAATCTGTGCGCCTGTCGGCCGTGATGAGCCTGTTGCCAGACTATGCGCAACTCGACACGGCTCAACGTAATACCATCTCATCAGCGACTCAGGAACTGCTCTATTTTCTCCCCTCACAGAGAGACTTAGAGTCACAACTTATGCTTGCCGATACGCTGCGCTGGACAGGAGAGCACCAGAAAGCAGAACAGGCGTATGCCAAACTACTCGAAACCGCAGCCGAGCGTCCAGAGGTCTGGTTGAACTACTCTGACAACTATCGCGCCCAAAACAAAGACCAAGAAGCCATCGATATACTCGACCAAGCGATCTTAGCTCTACCTAAAAATGGTGATTTTCACTATGCGAAATCTTTAGCGCTCGTGCGCTTAGAAAAACGAACGGTGGCAGCCGAAGAGATGGAGAAAGCCACCACATTATCACCAGACAACAGTTACTATTGGTTCCTCAACGGTGTGCTTCAAGAGCCTATTGATATTAATCAGTCGATACGTTCATTTGAAACAGCATACATGCTATCAGGTTCGTCTGAGCACCTTTACTCTGTGTGTGATATTTACGTCAGACATGGACATACCAACAGTGAGGTCTGCTTAGAGGCGCTTGAACAGCACGCACCGGCTTATGTAATCGAGAAATTACGAGCACAAATGCCCAACTAACTACGGCTGTTCGCGTGTTTTTAACTAGGGATATTCCTAGTTAAATTACGCGGGAATAATCCGTATCGTAGCGAGAGATTAGTGATTTCTCTAAAAAGGCGATAATGAATGAAATACTCGACTTCTCTACTTGTACTTGCAGCTCTTACATCAAGCTATTCCCTAGCCGCTCCGAAGGCGCAAAGTGACGACAGTCAGAAGGAAGCCGTAAACCAACCTTTCGTGATCTCTGGAGATGACATTCAACCACTCTCAGACACTCACTGGCGCATCAAAGTCTCATACCAAGAAGCTGTGAAAGTGCGCTGTGTCGCCTTTACGGAAGATGAGGAAGCCGTTGCTATTGATTCGGTCGCGGTTATCCCACCATATGAAGTCTCAAATATGTACACGCGAGAAGATGACGGCGATATTGTAGAAGTTAAGTGCTGGATCACCAGCACTCGAGCTGAAGATCTTGGCAATGACTATATTCGCCATACTTTAGACTAAATATCACGTCTAATGCCTGATGAGACCCTATTTGCTCAAGTTTCATTCTATTATGAAATAATCCGACCGTTTAATCAGCAGGTTCAGCCTATGCCTGAACCCTCTAACAACGTTAACAATGGAATAATAACAACATGAAGCCACTTGCCCTAAGTTCACTTGCTCTCGGCATTATGCTTGCTCCACAAGCGGCAGTTGCCGAACAAGCCCAACCTAAACTTGTCCTTCAAATCACCGTCGATGCACTGCGTGGTGATCTGCCTGACCGCTTTAAGCACAATTTTGGAGAAGGCGGCTTTAACCTCCTTCTTGATGATGGCATCCACTACACCAATGCGCATTACCAACACTCGAACACTGAGACCATTGTGGGTCATGCCGCTCTTGCTACGGGCGCGCCACCCGCTGTTAATGGCATGGTAGGCAACCTGTGGTATGACCGTACACAAGAGCGTGTGGTTTACAATATCGAAGATGGAAATTACAACCTGCTTAGCTCAGGCGGTGGTGTTGACCAATCGACTGAGATCGACTCAACTCAGCGCGCAGCGCAAGGCGACGGACGCTCTCCTGCCAACATCCACACCTCGACCATTGGTGATGAAATTGTCAAAGCTTACCACGGCCAATCTCGAGCTTTTTCTGTGTCATTTAAAGACCGAGGCGCAGTCTCACTAGGTGGTGAGTTAGGCAAAGCATTTTGGTTCTCAAAGTCAGCAAACGCATTTGTCACCAGTAACTACTACTATGATGAGAATCCAAGCTGGGTCAACGAATGGAACGCCAAAGGCTTCACTCAGCAATACAGCGGTAAACGCTGGGAGCTGGCTCTACCTCAAGAGCAATACCTCTTCGCCGGAGATGGTGATGTGGAATATAAGGTCGATCTTGCCAACTTCAGCCGTAGCTTCCCTCACCCATATGGCCCAGCAGATTTCAAATACTTCACAACATTGCTTAGCTTGAGCCCAGCCGGTGATGAAATTGTCGCAGACTTTGCAAAATCAGTCATTGATGCCGAAAACCTTGGTCAAGGTGACTACCCTGATTATCTCTCGGTGAGCTTCTCAGCGACTGACTATGTGATTCATATGTACGGCCCATCGAGCATTGAAGCGGAAGACAATCTAATCCGTCTTGATCGCACGCTCGAAGATCTGTTTAAACATGTCGACAAAACGGTCGGCCTAGACAACACCTTGATTGTGCTTTCTGCAGACCATGGTGCTCCTGATGTTCCTGGTTATGTCAATGCATTAGGCGGCAGCAAAGCCGACTACTTCGGCATTGAAAAGATGAAGCAATCGGGCGTGTTTGAAGCAGTACAAAAACGCTTTGGCTTAGGTGAGGATGTCGTGCGTCAATACGCCGACCCATACCTCTACCTAAATCACGAGTTGATCGAGTCAAAAGGCCATAGTGTGGCTGACGTACAAAGTGTTATCGCTCGAGCTCTTGAAAACATTGATGGTATCGACCAAGCCATCACTGCCAATGACATCATGAAAGGCCAACTGGCTGACACTCGCATCAACCAACTCGTCACCAACAACCATCACCCAATTCGTTCAGGTGACATCTATGTGGTTTACGATCCGAACGTCTACATCAATGACTTCGATGGTCTAAAAGTCGCGTCAGTGCATGGTTCACCGTGGCGCTACGACACTTATGTCCCGGTTATTTTCGCCGGCATGGGAATGGAAGGTCAACGCGTTACGCGTGAGGTAACCCCTTATGATATTGCCCCGACAATCTCGCAGTATTTGAAGATTACTTTGCCAACGGGTTCGACTGGGGATGTGTTGGAAGAAGTCGTAGAGTAAATAATCGCAATGTAGCGCTCATCTCAAATAAGCGCTACATACCTTCCTACTAAATAGAGTTGCCTTCCTTGGCTGAGTATGTCGCCAACGACATTGTTATCTTATTTTGTGTTCTGCGCGCTTCGTCTTAAAAAAATGCCCTCGCTATCCTGCGAGGGCAAAACTCTAGACAATAAAAATATGGCATAACTGACTACGGTGATAATCAGTGAACAAACATGGAACTCACTCACACTTGCTCTGCCACTATTTCGAAAAATTGCGCTCATCAACATTTCGTTGTTACCAACGAAGAGGGATGATGTCGAAATACGCACATAATAACGTATTTAGTACGCATAGAAATACCCATTTAGGGCTGTATTCAAACCGAGTGTCACTCAGAACTTGGTGATACTTGTCTAGAGGCAATTAGGGATAGAAAATTTCCCCAGTTAAAACATCAAGATAAACCTTATCGGCAGGGCGAAGGCCGCCACAATAAACGAAGTAAACTTGACGGTCAGGGTAGTTAATCGAACGCATCCACCCATCGCTCTCTTCAAAATCGAGCAGGTCGCAGGTCTTTTGTTCAATCAATTGATCGGAGTATTTGGTGAGATCGTCTTTGTATTGTAGATAATCGTCTGAGCCTTGAATCGATAGAGCGATGGTCTCATAGCGCTCTTTTTTGGAGACTTCTGGTGGTTGTTCTTGAAGCTCATCAAGCTTCACCCACTCCGCGACTTCATCGCCACCTTCATGATAAACGAAGTAAGCGGAGATTCGTCCCCACCCTTCTAGCTCTTCTAGAACCACGACCTTCTCTGCTCGAAACAGCTCTCGCTCGGCAAACGCATCTTCGTTACGCGATTCTCGCACACCGATTCGCGGCTCAGAGACGTAATACTCTTTGATTCGCGGTGCCATCGATTCTAAGTCAAGAATAGGAGCCTCTTCTTCGACTTCTACTGCCGGCGTTTCTTCAACGACCTCAACGGGCTCCTCTATCACCTCATCTTGTTTATAAATAAACAAGTAATAGCCTCCGGCAGCACACGCTAAGCCGAGCAATAGCAATACGAACATCATTAGCTTTTTCATCGCTCTCGCTCCAGAGTTAAAGGTAGACAATTACTTATCGGCACAGCTCGCAGAAGCTGAACCTAATTTTCACCCAATTAAGACACAAAAAAACCACTTGGTGATAACAGCAAGTGGTTTCTCTAACGATGCAATAAGCGCTATTTTTTGGCAATGCCCATGATCACTTTTTGTGGGCCTTGTTCCGTTTGCAAGGTAAAGGCATCTTGCACTGTCACCTCTTTAAAGCCAACGCAAGAAAGCACTTGTTCTACGCGATCTTTGGTTAAGCCTTCTGTGTCGTCAGCCGCCTCCCAATCCCAATGAACAAACAGACCATCCTCTTCAAGAATCGAATAGATGATGTCACACACATCGGAGAAACTCGTGACAAAACCACAAACAGAAGAAGCGACAACTAAATCAAACTGACCACGAAAAGCGGGGTGTTGTGCCACTAAACCACGAGTCAGAATATCAACAACGGGCTCGACGTTAGATAAGTTCTTTTCATCTAATACTTCGATCATCGCCTCAGAGCTATCAAGAGCAACAATGCTCTTTGCCATAGGCGCTAACTGTTGGCTCAGCAATCCGGTGCCGCAACCAAAGTCTAGAATCGTTTTGTTGGAAATATGGGTCAGCTCGCTGAGCGATGCAAATACTTGGTCAGCGAAGGTTTGCACTGCTTCGTTATGTTCCCAAGTCTCCGCTACAGCATCCCAATCTAGTGCCATCTTACTCTCCCTAAGGCCCTAAAATAATTAGGCCATACAACATAATCTATTCGCCGCAACGGGTTAAATAGACCCTAACTTGCCATTATAATCAAGCGGCGCTTGCTAATTTCGTCGGTATTATCAAAGATAAAGCACTCACTTTTCACAGTTTGTATAACATTTGTTCGTTACAGGATGGCGACCCACATGAATTTATCGCAACTCGAAGCATTCTATACCGTCGCTTCAACCGGCTCAGTTTCTGAGGCTGCGAGACAGCTAGAATGTAATCGCACTAAGCTAAGCATGGCGATCAAAGCACTGGAAGCTGATTTAGATACCTTACTATTCGAGCGTGCGGGCAATCATCTTGAACTCTCAGAGGCGGGCAAGGCAATACTCAAAGACAGCGAAAACATGCTGGCTACGGCGGCACGCATCCGCCAAACCTGCGCACAAGCCAACGGAGAGTTCTCAGCTGAACTGTGGGTTGCCCGTGATGATGCGATTCCAGACGATATCTGGCAAGAGTGGGCACACACGCTCAATAATCAGTTCCCTGCCACATCCTTTAATTTTGTCTTAGCCTCAAGTGGAGACTTAGCCAGCCTAGTTGAATCACAACAAGTTGATTTTGCATTTGGAGTGGATTACGAGCGCAGCGATGATCCTAAGTTGGTCTTTCAGCCTTTAGGAAAAATTCGCATGATGTCGGTTTGCAGTAGCGATCACCCTCTGGCACAACTGCGTCGTGTGAGTGATGAGAAGCTGCGCCAATACATGCAAGCCCTCATGGTGTATCTCAATGAAAAGAAGAATCCGGCACTAGAGCCGTTTGCTCTAAAACACCTAGGCTTCACCAGCTTTGAGTTTATGCGCAACACCATTATTCAAGAAAACGCTTGGGGGGTACTGCCTGAGCCACTGATCCGAACCAAGTTGCGTGAACAGGAGCTCTCTGTCATTAAGCACACCTACGGGCTCACCCAAGAAGACTTCTGCATGTTCTTTCCTGCTGGAATGGCCGAAGAGCCGGGCATGTCGTGGCTAGCCGATCAAATCAGTGACTATCTATTTACTTTCTAAGTGTTATAACGCACACTCAGTGAGCGTCAACATTTATGACACCCAACCTCACCACTTAACCCACTGATTTTAATATTATTTTATTACAAACCGGTGGTTCTTGCTTTCTGTTTCTTATGGTTAAACATTGTCGTTACCAGGCTGAAACGCCACAATGACTGCAGATGTTAATCAGGAACCCATTATGTGTACCCAAACCCTACAAAACGAGAATAAACTCCTTAAATTTTCTGCCGTGCTGTCACTTAGCTTTGCAGTCATGGGGATTGTGCTCGGCTGGCTGATTGGGTCACTTGTCATTATTTTTGACGGTACTTACTCTTTAATGAGTTTGTTACTGACGCTAGTCTCATTAGGTGCATCAGCTTATATTGCTAAACCGTCAAAAAAGCACTTCCCGTTTGGTAAAGCAGTCTTAGAACCAATTGTGATTGCGTTCAAAGCGGTTGTCATTTTAGCGCTCGTCTCAACCTCTCTTTATTCTGCCATCACTAGCCTATTTAATGGTGGCAATGACGTCGACACAGGTATCGCGGTTCTATTTGGCTTTATTAACGTAGCAGGCTGTGGTTTTGGTTGGTGGTATATCGGCAAACAGAGTAGCAAGTTTTCGTCTGGTCTTATTGAAGCCGAAGCAACCCAATGGAAAATGGACACCTTGATCAGTGTTGCAGTCGCACTCGGTTTTATAATTGCGATTGTGCTGACACAAACACCGTTCGCGCACCTAGCAGGCTATGCAGACCCTATAATGATGCTACTGATGGGTGCATACTTTATCAAAGTGCCTGGTGAGATGCTGATTGGTGCGATGAAAGAGCTCCTAAAAATGTCGCCAACCCGAGAAGTGACACAAAAGGTAGAAAAAGAAGTGGATGCCCTTAACCAAGCTTTGAACTCTGACCTAGAAGTCGCTGCGGTATCTAAAGTCGGCAATGAGCTGCATGTTCAAGTGGATGTTCGCACCGATGAACATCAACTGGATACGCGTGAACTGTCCCACACTCGTAAACAGTTAACCAACAAGCTCTCATCACTATCTCTCGATGTGAACCTGACATTGAACGTTGCACTTTAGTCCCCTCCCCTTGTCAAGGGTAAGGTACTAGAGACGGTGCTATAGTAATGGATTGTCTTCGCTCCTCCCCCTTTTCAAGGGGGAGGCTGGGAGGGGGTTAAATGAACTACCGGCAATCGCAACGGCTAGCGTGTGTTGAAAAGCAGCTTTAACCCCACCCTAACCCTCCCCTTGAAAAGAGGAGGGGACTAGAGCAGTTAAAAACGTTAGAACCCGAGCCTTTAACCTCGGTAGTAACGCTGCGGTACAAACGGCATTTTCTCTACAGTCATTGGTAGTTTCTTACCTCGAACTTCAGCAAACACCTCTGTGCTAATCACGGCAAACGAGGTTTCAATATACCCCATTGAAACTGGTTTACCTGCATTAGGCCCCGCCGTGCCACTGGTCACAATACCAATCTTGTTACCTTCAGCATCAAACAACTCAGCGCCTTCTCGAACAGGTGCTTTAGTTTGTCCTACTAAACCAATACGCTTACGCGCAACGTCTTTGGTGACAATCTGGTCAAGAACAATATCCGCCCCGGGGAACCCGCCTTCACGTTCTCCCCCTTTGCGACGCACTGGTTGAATCGCCCACAGCAGGCTCGCTTCTACTGGCGTGGTGGTGGTATCAAGGTCGTGACCGTACAAACACAAACCACACTCGAGACGCAGTGAATCGCGCGCGCCCAAACCAATCCACTCTACTTCATCTTCTGCTGTTAACGCAGCCGCAAGCGCAGCGGCACTATCAGCCGGAACTGAGATTTCATAGCCATCTTCACCGGTGTAACCACTACGCGAGACAATGCACTCAACCCCTTCAAGCTCAACCTTTACAACGTCCATAAACACCATGTCAGCCACACTCGGGGCAAACCTAGCTAAGACTTGCGCCGCTTTGGGCCCTTGCAGCGCTAACAGAGCACGATCTTCAATTACTTCAAGCTCAACACCTTGTGGCAAATGACGCTCAATGTGGGCAATGTCTTGAGCTTTACAAGCCGCATTCACCACCACAAACAGTGCCTCACCGAGATTGGCGATCATCAGGTCATCTTCAATGCCCCCCTTCTCATTGGTAAAGAACGCATAACGCTGCTTACCAACCTCAAGGCCGAGCACATCGACTGGCACCAAGCTTTCCATAAAGGCTGCCGCCCCTTCACCACGCAGCAGCAATTGCCCCATATGAGAAACATCAAATAAACCCGCAGCATCGCGCGTGTGCAAGTGCTCTTTCTTTACACCGAGAGGATACTGTACTGGCATGTCATACCCAGCAAAAGGCACCATTTTAGCACCCGCATCAACGTGGGCTTGATATAGCGGGGTTCTCAATAACTCTTCATTGGTTGGCTGAACCATGACTCTCTCCTTGTTGAGTTTTCTTTTGTTGAGGACAGTGTTTCTCATAGTAAACACCTAGACGCTTTAAGTGCGTTAATCCCCTCATTATCTGTTCTTTTTTCGCTATTTATTAACAACTAACTGAGCAAGTTCTCATCAATTGTCACTAAGCTGTTACCTGGCGAAATTAAGCAAACGTTTGCCGACACTATAGGAAACAAACACCGAAAAGATGTGCCGAGCTATTTTGCTGTTACCCATAAAATCAGCGCATCCTCTTCACTGGTGGACGTCAACATATGCCCCATACTAGCGTCATAATAGACACTATCCCCTTCAGAAAGCGGCAGTGGTTCATAAAATTCCGAATAAAAATTAACGTCACCGGACAGGATCAATAAAAACTCTTCACCATCATGACGTACCCAATCTGGGTACTCAGAAATGTCTCGCGCACGCACCTGACTCTTAAACGGCATCATCTTCTTTCTAGACAACTGAGTCGCTAAAAGCTCGTGTTCATAAGTTGGGGTAGGATGGGGCTTTCCTTCACCTTTCAAGGTGATATCTCGGCGACCGGAAGCAAAGTTTTTACTTTGCGGTTCAAAGAGTTGCGGCATATCTATCTGCAAACCGTGGGCGAGTTTCTGCATCGCTTGAAAGGTCGGTGAGATTTGCTCGTTTTCTATTTTACTCAGGGTTGAGCGAGCCAAACCCGTTCGTTGGCTTGCCTCTTCTAGAGTCAGGCTCAATGAGCTGCGAATCGCCTTAATTCGAGCCCCTAAGCGCAACGGCTCAATGGCTTCATCTTCCGTCTGTTTCGCCAATGTCATCGATGGATATTCGTCAAATACATCCTCGGCCATATTTCGCTCCTTTCTGCATCTAGAGTGAAAGACCAGTCACGTTCTTGTCATTCATCTGACGCTAAAATCCGTTTAAATATTCAGCAAAGCTAGCACATGTTTGAGTTGAAGTCTCAATTTTGTTTCCTATAGGAAATTTTGTTTGAATGTTTTATGCTCAGCAAGTATGTTAGTGAGATGTTAGTCACAAATGACTTTATTGGAGACCAAGAAAAATGGATAAAACACTGAAGTTTACAGATAGCCACGAATGGGTACGCGACAACGGAGATGGCACGGTCACAATCGGTATTTCTGACCACGCGCAGCAAATGTTGGGTGATGTGGTATTCGTAGACTTACCTGAAGTTGAAGACGAGATTGAAGCGGGTGAGACATTCTCTCTGGTTGAATCGGTAAAAGCAGCCTCAGACATTTATGCACCAATCAGCGGTGAAATCGTAGAAATCAACGAAGAGCTAGAAGATAGCCCAGAACTGGTTAACGAAGAGCCGTACGACGGTGGTTGGATTGCTCGCGTTAAACTGAGTGACTCAGCAGAGCTCGGCGACCTGAAAGGCGCTGAAGAGTACTTAAACTCGATCGAAGACGAATAATTTTTTCACACTGTTTTAAATCAAGCTGCTACGACACATTCAGAGTCACTATCATATTAATTTGATGCAGACTCGCCGTGCAGGCAGCTTTTTTCACACTTGGCACACAACGACAAACAATAAGCCATGCCAAGCCCTCAGGAGGAGGTTTCAATGACTGACTTACTTAAAAGTCTCAGCACTCAGCATGAATTTGTAGCTCGCCACAACGGCCCAAATCTCGCTGACCAACAAACAATGCTCGCCGCTATCAATGCCAGCAGCCTTGATGCTCTTATTGATGAAACGGTTCCTAGCCAAATTCGCCTAGAACGCCCTCTCGAACTGGCTGTCGCAAAAAGTGAATCGGATATGCTGGTCGCGATGCGCGAGTTTGCTGACAAAAACCAAGTCAAACGCTCTTTCATTGGGCAAGGCTATTACAACACCTTTACGCCAAATGTCATTTTACGTAACGTGTTTGAAAACCCAGGCTGGTACACCGCTTACACGCCCTATCAACCTGAGATCTCCCAAGGCCGCCTAGAAGCACTGCTTAATTTCCAGCAGATGGTGATGGATCTGACAGGCATGGAGATTGCTAACGCCTCACTTCTCGATGAAGCCACGGCTGCAGCAGAAGCAATGACACTGTGTAAACGCGCAGGTAAAAGTAAGAGCAAAACCTTCTTCGTTGCAGATGACGTTCACCCACAAACTCTCGAAGTGGTGAAAACGCGCGCTGCTTACATTGGTTTTGAGGTTGTCGTTGGAACACTTGAGTCTCTACCAGAGCAAGACGTGTTTGGTGCGCTCGTACAGTACCCAGGCACAACCGGTGAAGTGCGCGATCTCACCGAGATCGTTGCGAGTGCTCAAAGCAACAAAACACTCGTCACTGTCGCGACTGATCTTCTTGCTTCAGCATTGCTAAAACCAGCGGGTGAAATGGGCGCCGATGTCGTCATCGGTTCAGCACAGCGCTTTGGTGTTCCTATGGGTTATGGCGGCCCGCATGCGGCCTTTATGGCGACACGCGACAAACACAAACGTACTATGCCAGGTCGTGTGATTGGCGTGTCTATCGACTCAAAAGGCAACCAAGCCCTGCGCATGGCAATGCAAACTCGCGAGCAACACATCCGCCGTGAGAAAGCGACTTCAAACATCTGTACCGCTCAAGCATTACTGGCCAATATGGCCGCATTTTATGCGGTTTATCACGGTGCAGAAGGTCTTCGTACTATCGCTCGTCGCACCCACCACATGACGGCGATTTTAGCCGCTGGCCTAACTAAAGCAGGCTACGAGCTATCACATAACAGCTTCTTTGATACCATTACGATTGAGTCTAAAGAGAACACTCAGGCGTTGTATGAAAAAGCGCTGCAGGCCGATCTCAACCTGCGTCTGCTGCCGAACAGACTCGGTATCAGCTGCGATGAGACCACGACCCTCGATGACATTAGTGCACTCTTTGGCGTTTTCGGCATCAAAGAGGATATCCAAGCGCTTTCAAATGAAATTTCAGGTAATGAATTTGCAGCAATCCCAGAAACGCTTCGCCGCACATCTTCATACCTAACGCACCCTGTGTTTAACACTCACCATAGTGAAACCCAGATGATGCGTTACCTAAAACAGCTTGAGAACAAAGACTTTTCACTGACTCACGGTATGATCCCACTAGGCAGTTGCACCATGAAACTCAACGCCGCTGCCGAGATGATCCCTGTCACTTGGCCAGAGTTTGGCGCAATTCACCCATTCGCACCAATCGAACAAGCCGCGGGCTACACTGCACTCGCTGAAGATCTCAAACAGAAGCTGTGTGAGATTACGGGGTATGACGCCTTCTCATTGCAGCCAAATTCAGGTGCTTCTGGCGAATATGCTGGTCTAATCGCAATCCAGCGTTATCACGAAAGCCGTGGTGAAGGGCATCGTAATGTGTGTCTAATCCCAAGCTCTGCACACGGTACTAACCCAGCGACTGCCTCGATGGTGTCGATGAAAGTTGTAGTAGTAAAATGTGATGACGACGGCAACATCGACACCGACGATCTGGCTGCGAAAATCGAAAAGCACGCAGAGAATCTCTCTAGCATCATGATCACCTACCCTTCAACGCATGGTGTGTATGAAGAACAAGTGAAACAGGTGTGCGAGATGGTGCATGCGGCTGGCGGTCAGGTTTACCTTGATGGCGCGAATATGAACGCGCAGGTGGGCCTAACCTCACCGGGCATTATTGGCTCTGATGTTTCACACCTTAACCTGCACAAAACCTTCTGTATTCCACACGGTGGTGGTGGCCCAGGTATGGGACCTATCGGCGTGAAATCACACCTAGCCCCATTCCTTCCAGGCCATATAGAAAATGGTGTTGAAGGCAAAGAGTGCGCAGTTTCTGCTGCTGATCTTGGCAGTGCGTCTATCCTACCTATCTCTTGGGCATACATTGCAATGATGGGTGAACAAGGCCTTACTGATGCAACAAAGGTGGCGATTCTCAACGCCAACTACGTCATGGAGCGTCTACGCCCACACTACCCTGTCCTTTACCGTGGTTCGAATGGCCGAGTTGCGCATGAGTGCATCATCGATATTCGTCCACTGAAAGAAGAGACAGGCATCAGCGAAGAAGACATTGCAAAGCGCCTTATGGATTACGGCTTCCATGCGCCAACCATGTCGTTCCCAGTGGCAGGCACGCTGATGGTAGAACCAACCGAGTCAGAAGACCTCGAAGAGCTCGACCGCTACTGTGAAGCGATGATTGCGATTCGCGAAGAGATGAACAAGGTAAAAGCAGGTGAATGGCCGCTAGACAACAACCCGCTAGTCAATGCCCCACACACTCAAGTGGATCTCGCCTCAGAAGAGTGGAACCGCCCATATTCAAGAGAAATCGGCTGCTTCCCAACGCCATCAACACACATTTGGAAATACTGGCCAACCGTTAACCGTGTCGACAATGTGTATGGGGATAGAAACTTGATCTGTTCTTGTCCTTCGATTGATAGTTATGAGGATTGATTAGGCTGATTTAGCTTTAAAGCGAACCTTACTAGGTTCGCTTTTGTTTTTTGGGTTAGATGTAGCTCGTTTCTGGACAAAACCTTGTTACGAATTTTTATAAATTAGAAGCTCATAAATTAGCTCAGATAGGGAAAGTCGCATAGTCATGTGTTCAGTATTGCTGGTCTATTAGTTCTCTGGCTCAATAAATCCGATCCGTAGTGAACTAGTAAGGAGAACCTCAACGAACTCGTTTCACGGCGTATAGCAAGTAGTGTTTTTTTCGATCGTCATCCATGACACAGGATGAGTTCTCCATACCTTCACCTTCGAGTATTTGAGAGAGATTCACCCAAGTGTTACTGCTGTTTGTGTAGTTTTTCTGACTGTGCAACCACCAATCTTCCCAGTCTTTTTTTTCTGTCACAGCTAATAACAAAGAGTAATGAGGCAGATGGTCATATTGATGGTCGTATTCAATGTTTGCAGATCTTTCAAAATCCGCAATTATCTGTTCACCTGATATGGCATTAAAAAATTTTTTCGCTTCAACAGTCAAAATAAATTTGTCTGTATCTATCACATGCAAATCAACTCTTTCTCGTGACTTGCTACTATTAGGATTAGTGAAATTGCTAGATTCAGGGTAAATCAACCACCCTTTGAGCAAGCATTGATGTGAAAAATGAAAAGTCAGATTCGCTTCTGGAATACCATTTGTATCTGAATTCATTACTGGAGTATTAACCTTTAAATGTCGCTCTAGCTCTTTTGCTGTCGCTTTGATGCTTTCGGTTACATCTCTTATCACAGAATCCATTAATTTTGACCTCTTCTATAGTGACCAACTGCGGCCATAAGTGTTTGTTCAATATGCTCTCGCAAGTAAAGTGGTTCAAGCACCGTGGCACGATTACACATCGATAATAACCATCCACGGAAACCAATCGTATCAGTGACTTGTGCCGTAACAATGTAACCTCCCGTATCGTTATCGAATTCTTGACATAAACTCAACGGCGTTTCTTCAAGCAATCTTTTTAAAACATCATCAATCCACAACTTAATCATTATCATTTCGTTGGATTGAGTTGCTTGCTCTTCCAATTGTCCAGAATCAATAAAGTCACTAAGATTAAAATCTGAAGGAATTTGTGAAGTGAGGTTACTAAGCACAGGGTTAGTAATACGCTGCGTTAATAGTTTGACGGTTTGTTGCCGACCATCAAAATGCCCGATGAGATACGTTCGTTCACCTCTAATAACTACACCATACGGATGGAAATCGTATCGCTTAGAATTACTTCTAGAGATGGATTGGTGATCCAGCCTCAAGCATTTTTCTTGTAATACAGCTTGATACAATACTTCTAAATCATCGCAGTTTCTATAGAGAGGTAGCAGTTGAAATCCGCTATTTATCGCCACTATTTTGTGGTTCCATAACCTTTCTTTTCGGAGGTTTTGCTCAACCAAAAATGCCTTGGACATCAAAATATAACTATCGAGCGAATGCTGCATTGACTTTGTGAGCATGGGATAAAGGTACTTTTCAACCATGATGAACGTAACAGCTGTCGTCAGATCCATCTTTGAAAATGGCAAGCCTTCTGGATTCTCGCAATACCAACCTTTTGGCTTGCTACCATCGTTGACTAGGCTGAATAGCTCAGAAAGTTCGATTAAATCACGTTGAATAGTTCGTAATGATGCGTTGATATTTTCTGTAGAAAGTTGCTCCATAAGCTCTGGCGCCGTTACGGGGTGGCGACTGAGTTTAGAGAGAATAGCCAGTTTTCTAACGCTACTCGGGTTAGAATTTGAATTCATCGTAAAATCCAGATTATCTGTGTTATCAGCAGTATATACTTAAATATCTTCTAGTTGAATATCAAGCGACATGATATGACGCTTGATCATTTCAGCATCTAGTCTTGTCTATAAATCGAATCAATAATGTCTTTAACGAAACAGGTAAGGACTAACAATGAATACAACAAAAGACAACTTTTTCATACAAGACCCAGACAACAAACACATGAGTGATTTAGCGATTATCTGCAATAAATTGGAAAGTCGGTATACAAAAATGGAGTATTTACAAAGTGAGGACTTTACTTTAGAAGTCGCATATAAAGCTGTAAGTATTCGTGGCGACTATCTGAAGTTCATCCCTGAACATTTAAAAACACGAGAACTCTGTTTAATGGCTGTTAGTCGTATGATTGACGCTATGCTTTACGTCCCTGGTGTCCATATCGATCAAGATTTTATTGACTTTGCATTTTCTTCAGATGACCAAGTTTTGTACTTCAGAGATGAGGAAGTGCTTTTGTACAATCAGTTTTACTCGGCCTTGCCCAAATCCTTGCTTAAATCTTGGCACTATAAAAAGCTTATAGAGTTTAATGGCATTTTTTTACAATGGTTGCCTGAAGAGTTCATCGACTATGACACATGTTTTAGAGCATTGTGTAGTGCGGGTGATGGCTATTTACTCAAGTATGTTCCGAGGGCATTAATCGATAGCGCTATATGCTATCAAGCACTTCAAAGTGATAGCGAGGCTCGTTCGTTTATTCCAGAGGCTCTTTGGGATGCACATTGTGAACGCATTATAAAAAATAATGATATGGGTAGATATCCTCGACGATTACTCTAATGGAAATTTTAATTTATTAATACAGCGCTCAGCTATCTAACCGTGAGGTGTGTGCACCTTTCCTAATGGATTGATCTTTAGCCTACTCACCTCCTGATGTGGCGACTAGTGATGGAAATTATTATATGAAGAAGACTATTGTTGTTTTTACAGGCGCAGGTATAAGTGCCGAAAGTGGTTTGCGCACTTTTCGAGATAGTGATGGTCTGTGGGAAAGTTATCCTATTCATGAACTAGCAACGAAAAATGCCTTTGAGCGTAACCCTAAGCTAGTGCTGAGCTTTTACAATCAACGTAAAGTTGCCGCCAAAAAAGCACAACCTAACAAAGCTCACATAGCACTAGCTGAGTTAGAGGATGTATATGACGTGGTCATCATTACTCAGAATGTAGATGACTTGCATGAAAGAGCGGGCAGTTCGAAAGTTATCCACCTACATGGGCAGTTAAACCGCGCCCAAAGTAGCGTTGAATCTTCAATTATTTATGACTGGGATAAGCGGATTGAGATTGGTCAACATTGTGAATTAAATAGCCAATTGAGGCCTAATATTGTTTGGTTTGGCGAACCAGTGATGTACTTAGAGGAGGCAAGGAAACATATTAAGTCTGCTTACAAAGTACTTGGAGTTGGAAGCTCTCTATCAGTTCAGCCAGCCGCTAGCTTACTCAATAAAGCGCCATTCAGGGCTGAGAAAATTCTTGTTTCCCTTGAAATAAAAGGGAAAGTTCCTTTTGGTTACAAGTTCATGAGAGGTAAGGCGGCAAGTATCGTTCCAGTTATATGCAAGAACTGGCGAGAATTGGGAGTCAGTGGTGGATGCAAATGAAGGTCTATTTAGATGATGAGAGACAGGCCCCCGAAGGTTGGTATAGAGTTTATTGGCCAGAAGAGGCGATCGCGCTTTTGAATAAAGGTGATGTCACTGAAATCAGTCTTGATCATGACTTAGGTGATGATGCGCACGGTACTGGTTATGATGTAGTGTTGTGGATCGAAGAAGCTGTTGCTTTACGAGGTTTCAAACCACCAATTATTCACGTTCACAGCGCCAACTCATCGGCGAGGTATAAGATGTCACTAGGTATAGCCAACATAGAGTTACTTTCATCTGCTCACATCCGGTTGAATGAATTTTAAGCTCAGATCTAATGTATGGTTAGTATTAAATATACGGGAAGCATTATGCGCGGAATTGAACTGTACCAAGCAATTCGTAAGTTACAACTTTCAGGGCTGGCCAGAGAGCAAGCGGCAGCTTGTGCTCATGAGCTTTATCTAGCGAAGTACTTCCCAAAAACGTATGACACAAGGAGAGCTTTTAAACGATTTCTTAGTGTCGGTTTTTCTGACTCTTTAGCCAATTGTTTAGTTGAAATGATATGGGAATTAAGGTGCGGTCAAATTCAAGAGAAATAGACGACAAAATAGTATAACTGGTTTCATAACGCATCGTTATTCAAGTAAAATGTGTGATTATTGTATTTTTGCCAAATCTACAAGAATGGCGAGTATTGAAGTTGCACTAGCTGAGATCAAACGTGGCGAAGAAGAACGGCTTTGTTGCTTAAATCGATGGAACTAAATCAAGAAGCTACGATCTGATCGGCTACACCCATTAATTGTCCTAGCCTCATGCCTAAACCTCGTTACAAAACAACTAACTGGACGCAGTACAACAAAGCCTTAATAAACCGTGGTTCTCTGACCTTTTGGATTGATGAGGAAGCGATAGCCGAGTGGAAGCAAAACAAACAAGGCAAGCGCGGCAGACCTCGCCAATTCAGCGACTTAGCCATTACTACTGCACTGATGGTGAAACGCATATTCTCTATGCCGTTGAGAGCACTGCAAGGATTTCTAGACTCTGTATTTAAGCTGGCTAACATCCCGCTAGTTTGTCCCCACTACACCTGTATAAGCCGTCGAGCTAAGGAAGTTGAGGTTTCATTTAAAACTAAAACCAGAGGTGCGATACAACACCTAGCCATTGATGCCACTGGCCTCAAGGTTTATGGCGAAGGTGAATGGAAGGTCATGAAGCATGGTACTGACGGCAAGCGTAGGGTTTGGCGTAAGCTGCATATCGCAGTAGATACTAGCACCCACGAAATAGTCGCAGCAGAGCTGAGCTTATCTAACGTAACCGATGCGGAAGTACTTCCTAACTTGCTTAAGCAGACACGTCGTAAAATCATTGAGATATCCGGCGATGGTGCTTATGACACAAGGAATTGCCATGATGCCATACGGATCAAGCGAGCTGTTCCGCTCATTCCGCCACGAGAAAGGGCTGCCTTCTGGGAACGAGGACATCCTCGCAACTTAGCAGTAGGTTGCCAGAAGCTCTACGGCTCTAACAAGAAGTAGAAAAAGCGGTATGATTATCATAAGCGCTCGCTCTCAGAGACAGCAATGTATCGGGTAAAACAGTTGTTAGGTGGGAAACTAAGCCTAAGGAATTACAACGCTCAGGTTGGTGAGACTTACGCTATGATCAAAGCGTTGAACAAGCTTACAGGGCTTGGTATGCCTGAAACTCAGTATGTTGTATAGGAATTACTCAATTCAGGCGGTTTGGTTTCCTGTCCGAATTACGCAACAAAGCCCAGCTCCTTGACAGTTCAGCCTGCTGCGGGGTTACTTAATGAAGCCAGTACCCACGCAGAGAAAGTCCTTATCTCACAAGAAGTAAAGACAAAACCATTAGGGTATACATTCATTAGTGGCAATGCTTCAACTTGTGTTCCCAGGCAGTGTTCTGATTGGCTATGAGAAGTCGTCGCTCAGTAACGACTAAAAGCTACGCGAAACTTTCAAATAGAGTCATGACATCAGCGTGCTTTAATATTCAAGCTCTTGATAAAAATAACAAGGTACCATCGATATGCCGTCTGTCGCCAGTTCTTCATCCCAGAAAAGAATATTCAAGCCACGTCTAGTCAACTACAAAACTAGTCTTAGTTACGAAGGTTTAGTCACTGAAGCTAACGGCCATTCTGCTGTTGTTTCAACAAAATCAAATTCCAATGTAAAAGTAAATGACGATATATATACCTATCAGGGTTCGGGGGTATTAAAAAACAGTTTAAATATACGAGATGCAGAAGAATTACAAAATATCGAGATATCGCTCACCACAGAACGGTATCTTTGCTACCAGAGTAAGGTCACAAAGCTTAACCAGCTAGATTTCTCCCACTTAAAAAATTTGCATTTTCATTTGTTTCGGGACGTTTACTCCTGGGCAGGAGAAGTTAGAGATATAAACATCGCCAAGCGCGATACTCTTTTTTGCCTCTTTGGTCGAATTGAGCCAGAAGCTGCGAAACTGTTTTCTAAAATCCCCGCATTAAGCAACCCCACTTCGACAGATGAATTAATAGAAAAGTTAGCAAGCCTCTTCTGTGAACTCAATTTACTTCACCCCTTCAGAGACGGTAACGGTCGTGCGTTGCGATTCTTTTTTGAAGAGCTTCTGTTCACGCTTGGGTATGAAATACACTGGCCAGCACTCAGTCAACATGATTGGATAGAGGCAAATATTGCAGGGGTGCATCAAGATCTCGAACCTTTAGCAAGTATCTTAAGCGAAGCCATGGGGTTGAAATGAGCTAGCAGCAATCTCACCAACTGGGAGGTAGGTAATTTTAAAAGAGATCAATTTAGCTAATACCTAATTGCTCAGTCAAAGCATGCCCCAGCGATAATTTAACTGAGGCAAATTTGTGCACTGACGATTTGTAGTGGATCATTAAATTTGGCCTCCTCTTTGAAGGCTTTGCCATTAGCTGTAATAGGGAAAATCGGCTCACTTCCGTTGGTGCATTACGCGGCCGTAACTCGTCTTGGGGCATAAATAAGTTTGCACTAGTAGCCACAAAGCACTCTTTACAGACCACTGACTGAACTAAACAAAATCACCAAACCTGATACAAATAGGCATATTTTAGAGAGAATATCGCCTATCTAATCTCAGTTCAAATGACTAAAGTAACCATATTGAATCACTTAAAACGTAATGCAAGGCTTGGGTGAACAGGCTCTTGTCATTCTTTTATCTCTCATTACTGGGGTTTTAATATGACTTACTCTTCAATTCTCATTACAGGCGCTAATTCAGGACTTGGATTTGAGGCCGCACGAAAGTTCGCTCTGCAGAAAGGCGTTTCCAAAGTCATTTTAGCGTGCCGTAACCAAGCTCGCGCAGAAGAGGCTCGTCAACGGTTGGAAGAGTTAACTGGCAAAAAGGTGTTCGAGATATTAATCGTTGATGTTAGCGATTTAGAGTCATGCCAAAAAGCGGCTGAAAACCTCAATACCAGAGTCGATGGCATTGTATTGAATGCCGGAGGGGCCGGCGGCTCTGAACCGACTAAACTGACAAAAGATGGCGTCATTTTTACCTTTGCTGTAAATGTTCTAGGTAACATCCACTTAACTGAGCTTCTGATGCGCAACGGTAAGTTATCTAAGAATGGCTCTGTCATGTATGTTGCAAGTTTTGCCGCGAGAGGCGCGCCTGAGTTGGGGTCGAAAAAACCACCGATCACCGAGGGTTCAGTTGAAGAGTGGCGAACCGTCGTTAATGGTGAAAAGTTTACCACCAACACGTCATACACAGACCACTATGGCTCCGTAAAACTGATGGGGGCATTGTGGACGATGAGCATGGCGCGCAAGCATTCAGACATGAGATTTATCACAGTTGATCCCGGCATGGCCGTGGGTACTTCTGGAGCGGATGACTTCCCTTGGTATCAGAAGTGGGCGACCAATGCCACAATGCGAGTTATGCAGTTCATAGGCAGAGCGCATTCTGTCGATGTTGGAGCGCAGCGTTATGTCGATGTTCTGCTCAATGAAGATACTTTTAAAACGGGTATCTGGTGGGGTAGCAAGAAAGGACTTACAGGAGAACTGGCTAACCAGCGACAGCACTGGCCTGAAATTATCGGAAGTGAACTTGCTCAAGACAATGCAGCTGCCGTTATTCACTCTTTTTTGCCTCATTAGTTATCGAGTGTCACGCGTGAAGCTCATAGGCTAGCCTACTTCAGTAATTCTGATATTCGGCTTACTTGTGTCAATCAACAGGCTCCACTCTTTGTCGAATGCCTCGACGAGAACAGCATATTGATTTGGAAAGCCTTTCAGTGGTGCTGATTTCATATTATCAATGTATGCCGGAGGGACAGAGTACTGACTCTCCATGTAACGTTTAACTTCAATAGAATGTGAATTGTTCATTGCCGATTGCTTCCTTGATGCCGCTCAAAGTGGATGATTCACCACTTCATTGTCACTAATTGATTGCACGTGGCTTCTCGCCCTCTTATGACACGCTTAGTTTGTATGCATGAGCCAGATGCCCGTGAATCGTGATGGTAAATGACTTCTATGAATGTTTTATGTACAACTTGTGGCATTAGTGTTCTGGCTGCGGTAGATACTCTTTGAATGGATTCGTCTTTATATAGATTGGTTTAATGGCAATATCGTCAATATGGCTTATCTAGAGGGGCTCATCCTGCGGCTAGACTTTGTTCAGATGACTAAACCAATCTCCTGGCCTAGAAAAACCGCCTCACCTTGGACACTTATCTTTATACATTTCACAATCGGCCTTCTCAATCCGCTCTTCTAGAGTGGCTGCACTATCATGCTTAAAATGACTGATGCCGAGGCTATACTCAATGCAGTAGGGTTTACCAAGCTCTTGGTTTATTCGAGCAATATTGTCACTAAAACGCGAGATACTGAATTGGACGATATCAGGGTTTGAATCGGTAAGAAAAACTGCAAATTCATCACCACCCCACCGGGCAACAATGTCTGATTCCCTAAAGGTTTGAACCAGCTGTTGTGCAAAAGTTTGCAGCACAAAATCGCCCTCTGCATGCCCATAGGTATCATTGATCGCTTTGAACTTGTTTAAGTCGAAAAGCAACACTGAGCTATCAATCTTGCTGCGTTTACACAGTTTAATCGCTTGCTCACCACATGACATCAAGCCCCTGCGGTTGGCAATATTAGTGAGTTCATCGATGGTTGCGACCTGCAAGGTGTGTATCTCATGCTCAACCATTGCCCCAAGATCACAAAGTAGCTGACGCTCGTCTTTGCTGAGTTCTTTTGGCTCACTGTCGATCAGGCACAATGTACCGATGTTTATCCCAGGCCTAAGCTTTAATGGATAACCGGCATAAAAACGGATATTAGGCTCTCCTGTCACCAGTGGGTTATCACTGAATCTTGGGTCTTGTCGGGCATCTGGAATAATGAAAAGATCGTCGTTGAGGATCGCATGACCACAGAATGAAATTTCGCGAGGCGTCTCTGTCGCGTCAAGACCCTGAATGGATTTGAACCACTGTCTGTCTGAATCAATCAAACTGACCAGAGCCATGCGCACGCCAAACACTTGCTTTGCCATACGAGTAACACGATCAAACGCCTCCTCGTAAGGCGTATCCAAAATATCGAGCATCTTTAAAGCGTGAAGCCTCTCGGCTTCATTACACGGCATCTTCGGAGGCGTCATTCATCATCCTTGTTCTAGTGCAATCTAATGTACGTTAAGTCACTATAAATAAGCCACTATTTATACTAGCCAAGAATCAGAGTAGTTTAATAATCAACCCACTGACAAGCCAATAGAGTGTAAATTTAATGATTCATAAGCCCCTTCACACTCAAACCACCTCAACCTTCAGCGTCACATAACCTCGATTGTTACCATAGAAGCCCCAAGCATCATTAGGGTAACAATAGAGGTAGCCTCCATTTCCCTTTACTTGATACTGTGCTTTATCGCCAATCTCAAATGACTCGAGTGGAGCGTGAGT
Organism: Vibrio agarivorans; assembly: GCF_030409635.1. NCBI lineage: Bacteria > Pseudomonadati > Pseudomonadota > Gammaproteobacteria > Vibrionales > Vibrionaceae > Vibrio > Vibrio agarivorans. Next base: position 60,245 of record NZ_JAUFQF010000002.1, read on the forward strand.
ACCATCCTTTTGTGGATTACCGCCATTAGCGACAGTGCCCATCAAACAGAACCAAGGAGAGTTTTCGTGGCGCTTGGTGCCGGAGAAGTCTTGGTCTTGATGAAACAGAGTATTGAAGGCGTTCTCTAGTTTACCAAACAGGCTACCAACCACATGCAGTGCCTCCGAGATATGAAATTGGCCATCGTTAGTCCCTTTTGGACCGCAGACAATCTTTGCATCTTTCCATGCGCCTGTTGCGCTAAAGCGATACTGCTTGCCTTTTTCAAGATAAATTCCTGTCCAGTGGTAAGGCTGATGTGCATATATATCGACACTGACAGGTGATGTTTTGGTCGGTGTTAGTGTCGGTAAGTATCGACCTTGGGTAATAGGCGGTTTTGTCATACGTTGAATCGCGGAATCACTAAGATATTGAGATTGTGATAGCAAAGGGATAGAGCGTGGGGCGGGCAAGAGTACTTTCATTAAGCCTTGGTGGGAATCGTGCAACTCGTCTTGATAGTTTGGCGCAATCTGGTCAAGAACCGCTTGATCCCAATAGATGGCTTTAATGGCACCATTCAACTCATCAATCATCCACTCAAGTGCACCATCGGATAGCCCTTTCTCTTTATAGCCTCCACCAACATCACTGTGTACGCCGGGAAACCACACTTGCTTGATATCAGAAGTGCCGTTATCGGACTCCCACAGGGTGGGTGAAAAACTGCCTCGCTTCTCATCTATCGCTACAGCGTGACGAGCCACCTGTACATTCTCACTCAACTTAACATCATGAAAGCTGTACTTACTCACGATATCGAACAGATTCAATAGGTATTTATCATTTGGGATCCCCAAAGCGCCAACGGTGTCCCACACACCAATAAATGCGACTTTGTTTGAACGCGGATGAAACTTCACGCCAAACTTATCGACAAGGTATTTGCGTGGGTTTTTGCTCTGGTCTTTGTTGCGATAGCCATATTGATAAATGGTTTCGACTAACTCATCTCGTTGGTCGTCCGCCACTTGTGAAAAGTCAGCGATGCCCAACTTCGTGATCATGCCACCTAAACAGCGAGCGGTATATGCACCGCGGCTAAAACCCAATAGAGCAATGGTATCTTTGGCTTGATACTTATCACATAGCCATAGATAACACTCTTTAATGTCTTCGCTTAAGCCGACCCCAACCATGCCACCGAGAACTTTATCAAACAGCCCGCCCGTCCCGACACCCTCTTGATAGTGAACCAGCTGTTCTTTGGGAACGGGTTTCAGACAATTGAAAATTTTGCGTACGTTAGTGGGCGCAAGCTCGCCATCGTCGCGATTGTCCTTTGCATTCCAAGTGCCGTCACAGCAGATAAATAGGTTTTTCATTGCTAGCCTCCTTTTGTTGTTATTGTTTCAGAGGTTAGATATACAGCGTGCGATTCTGCGTGATATGCGCCGCAGACATCGAGTTTACCCTGTCACAGCGACAACTCATTTCAAAGTTGCTCAAAAGTGAGCCAGAAGAGCCCATTTTGGGCAAAGTTACAATTAAGTGCCTAGATAGTTCATAAAGGACTATCTATTCGTCTAGATTGGTGTATAGTAGCGCTTGCTCTGGTAATAGAGTTGTTTTAGAAATACCGTAATAGTTAGTTTTCCAGTTGTTCCTTCTTAGTAAACACCTGTACTACCCTTCGTTATTGTCGTCTAAATAATTACTACTTCAGCGCATTACATTAATTAAATACAAAGGGGACATCCTATGTCTAAAGCTACTGGTACAGTAAAATGGTTCAACGAAACTAAAGGTTTCGGTTTTATTTCTCAAGAGAACGGCGACGACCTATTCGTACACTTCCGTTCAATCGTTTCTGACGGTTTCAAAACTCTAAACGAAGGTCAAAAAGTTTCTTTTGACGTTGAGAGCGGTCCTAAAGGTCCTCAAGCTGCTAACGTAACTCCATTATAAGTTACCGTTTAAACAGTTTCTTAAAGCCTTGCTCTTGAGCAAGGCTTTTTCGTTTCTGAAAGCTAAACATTACAAACACTTCTACACCTTGCGCCAACCTGTCTACAATTAGTACAACTTGAGCGCTTGTGCTAGACTCGCCTCCCTTTTCTGATTCACCGAGACAACACAGATGAAAATTAAACAAGAGTTACAGAACCTTAATAACCGCATTAACACGTGTCAGCGCAAGCTTGACGCGGCTAAGTCTCGTGGTGATCAGGAAATGATTACAAAGTTCACTGATGACCTTGATAAGCTGAGTAAAAAAGCAAACTCTCTAAAGCACAAACAGAGTTATGACCTCAACAAAGAGCGTAAGAGTCTGCTTGATATGCCATTCAAGCGTGCGATCACCAAAGAAGAACAAGCCGACATGGGCAAACTGAAAAAATCAGTTCGTGGTTTGGTTGTGGTTCACCCGATGACGAAGCTCGGTAAAGAGTTGCGCCTTGAAGTTATGACAGGTTTCGCACCGAAAAAATTCTAAGTCCTCCCCATTTATGGGGGGACTTTTAGGCAGACCCGGCTCTTAAAACTAAGCCTTGTCTGCTCCTAAATTTATCAGGGCAGGTCTTTACCTGTCCTTTTACTATCTGTTAGCTCAACGGTTCTTTAAAGATAACTATGACCTCTAACCCAACCTCACTGCTGCCAACTGGCGTAAAGTTCATGCTGCTGTCTGCAATGGGCTTTGCCCTGATGTCTGCCTGTGTGAAATATGTCAGCACTCATGGCATCCCTGTTTTTGAAATCGTCGCTGCAAGGGCACTAGTATCACTGATTTTGAGTTACCTTGATGTGAAAAGAAAGCGTATCTCTATCTGGGGTAACAACCGAAAGCTGTTGTTAGCACGCGGAACTGTTGGCACGATGGCACTCATGTGTGTGTACTATTCTGTCACTACTCTGCCGCTGGCTGAAGCGACTATTTTACAATACGTTCACCCTGTTTCGACAGCTTTACTGGGTTTGCTGTTCCTTAAAGAGCGTATTCAACTCCCGACACTGATTTGTATCGCTCTATGCCTACTTGGCCTTTTTGTTATTGTTCAGCCGAACATGGCGGGTAATCATGCCGAAGACTTGCCTCTCTTTAGTGTTGGCATAGCATTGCTTGGCGCGATGGGAAGCTCAATTGCTTACATCATCGTGCGTAAGCTCAGCCGAACAGAAGACAGCTCAGTTATCATCTTCTACTTCCCGTTAGTTGCGTTGCCAACCTCTATCCTTCTAACTTGGAATGACTTTGTGATGCCAAGTCTTTACCTCACCTTTATGTTGGTACTGATAGGGATATTTACCCAAATTGGTCAATATGGTTTGACTAAGGCGATGCAAACTCAGGCCGCAGGGCAAGCCTCAGCCTATTCTTACATTCAGATTGTGTTTTCAGCTTTGATTGGCGTTTGGGTGTTTAACGAGATTCCATCTATCTGGACATATATGGGCGGCGGATTGATTGTGACAGGTGCGCTTATCAATGTGTTTGGGCGACAGTTAAAACTCGTGAAGTAGCATCATAGAAATAGAGACAAAAAACGCAGCGACAATTCTCTCGCTGCGTTTTTCATCATATTGAACCACAAACTAAGCGTAGCTTAGTCTGTGGTGCTCGAGCTCTGTTTTAAGCCCTATCACCAAAGGCAACAGAAATGCCTGGTAAAAACCTATAATTTTTAACCAATGATCTTTAGCGCAAGATAAGGTACGACATTCAGTACAAGTGTGAGTATTTTGTAATGACTTAAATAGCAAAAGTATTGTTGATTCAGTTCACTCTCTGTCAGCGCAGATACACGACTGTGAAATGAAACTATGGCGGATCTCATCGTGGTGAGTAGCAGACTAGATAAGGCAAGCAGTGCTAGATTGAGCACTGAGCACCAACCAAAAAACTCAGTCACTAGATCGATATCTAACATCAGCAACTCCATTTCAACGTTCAATTTTCACACTAACATAAAGTGTTGACTTGATATTTAACTAAGATCATCATTTCAATCTAATTACAATTCACTGCGACATGCCAATGGCACTTAATTAATGTGTTTCAAAATGTAAGCCATAACTATCAGTCACCACATCAAATAAACAGACTAAATCCATTTTTATCATTCACTTAAGTCACAATGGTTAACCTATATCGCATTCATGCAAGTGATAACATTGACACTTATTATACTGTGTTGTTTGTATTAAAATTCGCGCCACTTTTTACTCAAATTTTCTGCAGACATGAAATATATAATTCAGCTACTCGTACTAATGAGTGTCTCATTCGGTGCGGCAGCCAATAAACAGATCGGTGTCGGAGTGGGTTTTCACTTTGGCGAAAACGAAATTGAGGAGCAATGGGAAGATGATTTTCGTGTCCATGGCAGCCTAATGTACAATGAGCCAGGCAAGCTTTATACGAAAATCGCTTCGGATTTTAAACACTACCATACGGCATCAGCAGGGATTAGTATTCCTGTTCAACCGTTTGAACACGGTAGCGCCAGCATCGGCATTGGTGGCGGTGTTCTTGACTACAAATACAGCGATGACAACTGGGTTGTGTCGTTAATGTTTGCCTCCAACTTGGTGTTTCACAACCTTGGTCAAGGTGCGACTATCGACTTTAACAGTGATATGATTGCGTTTAATTACTTTATTGCCTTCATTCAATAAACTACTTTTGTAGTAAACCAAAGCTGAAATCACTATAATGAAATAAGAAGTCTCTGTGACTCCTTATTTCATTAACATCACTCTGAATCGAAAAAACATCTTTGACCGTTTTATCCGATCTTAAAGTATGTTAACTGCTGCTTAAGCTCTTCAGCGACACTCACCATCTCTTGTGTTTGCTTGGCTAGATGCTCTGTTGCATGGCTGATTTCTGCTGCAGACAAGTGAATCGTTGAGACATTTTCACTCATCTCGTTTGCAACACCACCTTGCTGCTCTGCCGCTGCAGCAATTTGAGCCACCATGCTATTAGCTTGAGCCATTTCAGACATCATGCCATCTAAAGTCACTTTAGTTTCATTGGCAACCTGGGTTGTCGCATCAATATTTTGATTATTGCTCTCCATCACGTTGAGCACTTTATCTGCATTGTCATAAAGCTCATTGATGGTTTGCTGAACCTCATTGGTTGAAGCTTGCGTGCGACTCGCTAGATTTCGTACTTCATCCGCGACGACCGCAAAGCCACGGCCTTGCTCACCAGCTCTCGCCGCTTCAATTGCCGCATTTAGGGCCAGCAGGTTGGTTTGCTCTGAAACTTCTTGGATCACTTGAACAACCGCACCGATATTATCAACGCCTTGCTTAAGCTCTGCCATCAGCTCTGATGTTTCAGTGATCGACGACGATATTGTGGTCACTGCTCCGAGTGTCGAGTTCATGCTTTCACGACCCAACAAGGCTTCCTGAGAGACTTGATCAGTGCGCTCAGAGGTCTGCTCTGCATTGCGCGCTACGTCTTTGATGGTGCTCGACATCTCTGTCATTGCTGTTGAAAGCTGTTCTAATTGCTGATTCTGAGATGCAATGCTCGTTGAAGTCTCTTCACTTGTTGAGGCAATGCTCTCAGACAAAGCACTGGCCTTTTCCGCTGTTTCTAGCGAAAGTGTCAGTGTTTCTCTCATCGTAGATTGCATAGCTGCAAGGCCTTTCGATAACTGGCCAATTTCATCGTCTCTTTTCAAACCGACGAACTGAGTGAGATCCCCTTCTGAGATACGTTTTAGCTTATTCAGCAACTGATTAATTGGTTGCACAATACTGTTACCAATAATCAAACTTGCTGAGAACAACAAAGCTATCGCAACCAAAGCGATCGTTGCTTGAATTTGGATATTGCGAACAAAGGCTTGCTCAATGTCAGAGACAAATAAGCCCGAGCCAATAATCCAATCCCACTCACGCACATAGCTCACGTAAGAAATCTTATCGAGAAGCTCGCCTTGTGGAGACAGCCACGTGTAGTCAAGCCCACCAGCGCCGTTCGTTCGAGCAATCTGAGACATCTCTTGCCAGTGGTGGTGCCCGGCACCATCACGCACTTGCGTCATATCATTACCCACCGATGTCGGGCGCAGTGGGTGCATCACTAGCTTGTTGGAAGTATCTGTTATCCAGTAGTAGTTATTTCCTTCGTAGCGCAGTGCAGCAAGACTTGCCAACGCCTGTGATTTGGCCTCTTCAACCGACAAATCAGTGCGATTTTTGTAGTGATTAACAAGGGAAATCGCCGTTTCTACTTGGTGCTCTAATTTCTCCGATCGCTCTGTAAGCTGCTGTTCTTTCTGTAGAAAAAGGTTAAATATACTGGTACTTATGAGCAGGAAAGCAGCAGCAAATACCATGAGCAGTAACTTATATTTTATCGCGAGGTTCTTTAATACCACTGTGGGCCTCTTATTGTATGTGTGCAATCTAGTGGTATTCTGCACTGCAACTCATGTCATTAACAGAACACGCCGCGCACTTATAATTGATAAGTGGTATCAATATGTAACTTCATGTAAACACAACCTACGTTCTTCCTTCCTGATGAAATAACTTTCCGCCTAAAAAATAAGAATTGTGACTCTAGCCGCATGTGATTTATCCAAGTTCCGACATAGCACCGATTTTCCAACAAATCGAACGCGGTAAGGTATATCCAATTCAAAATTTAATGGCGTGATGCCAAATAACATAATTGAGAGAAACATATGTCAGTCACATTTTGTCCAAACATACGCTGGGGAATCATCGGCCCGGGACGTATCGCTCATCGCTTTGCTGGCGCATTTTCTGCCATCAATGATGGTGCGCTCTATGCTGTCGCCAGTCGCAATAAAGAGCGATTAGCCGTCTTCGCAGACCAGTTTGGCATACCACACCGTTACACCGATTATGAATCTATCTTAGCGGATCCAAATGTAGATGCGATTTACATTGCTACGCCCCACCGTTTCCATTTTGAGCTAGCTAAACAAGCACTTGAATCAGGAAAAGCGGTACTGTGTGAGAAACCACTAACGGTAAATAGCACTCAAAGCCAAACCCTATTCGAGATTGCCAAACAAAATGATGCCTTCTTAATGGAAGCTCTCTGGTCGCGTTTCTTACCCGCATGGCAACAAATCAAACAGTGGCTCAATGACGGTGTTATTGGCGAAGTTGTCTCGATGCACTCTTCCTTCGGATTCAAAGCAGAGCGCAATGTCGATGACCGCTTATTTAACCTTGAACTCGCTGGCGGCGCGCTGCTTGATACTGGTGTATACAATATTGCTATGTCTGATTTCGTTATGGGACAAGCACCCGATACCATCCAATCTGACGTGTTGGTGGGTGCCACGGGCGTTGATGAACGCTGCACTGTCACTCTGAGCTTTGGTGATGTGCGCAGTGAGTTTACCTGCTCTTTCTTAGAAGCCTTACCCAATGAGTTCCGTGTTGTCGGCTCAGACGGACAAGTCATCGCTAAGAGTAATTTCTGGGAACTGGATAGTGTGCAACTGACAAACAAAGACGGTTCTGAGCAGTGCTTCTCATTCCCTCATCTAAGTAATGGGTTTGAGTATCAAGTGATGGAAGTCCATCGTTGCCTGCACGCAGGAAAACGTGCCAGCGATAATGTTTCTCCCGAGTTTACTATCCGCAATATGGCCGTTATGGATGCGATTTTAGCGCAAGCTGGTGTGCGCTACCCGTTTCTAAAATATGAGGCGACCGTATGATAGAACTCGATACACTGAAGCCCAAATACCAAGAGAAAATCCTTGAGATTTCATTGACGACAGAACAGGAGCAGTTTGCCAGTTCTCCCCTCGCTTTTTTGGCAGACAAAACCATTGGTGTTGACCATCATGTGATAAAAATTGAGTGTGACGTGGTTGGCTTTTTCAAGCTCGACCGCTATTTTTCAGAGCAAAATGATTTTGCGCCCGTACGTTCACTTGGTTTAAAGGCGTTTGTTATAGACCCGGCATTTCAAGGCCAAGGTATTGGCCAGCGTGCGGTCAATGCCTTGCCCAAATATGTCAAAAGTCACTACCCTGATTTCAATACGATTTACCTCACTGTCAACTGCAAGAATGACGCGGCAAAACACTGTTATCTCAAAGGTGGGTTTATCGACTCTGGTGAGTTGTATCTAGGCGGACCTGTTGGCCCGCAGCACATCTTGTATCAAGATTTGAGCAGCCGAAGGATATAGTTGCTCTCAACAGAATCATTATAAGAACCCATGCCATTGGGTGATTAATTCAGCCCTAAAACCAGTCACTTAGTTTAATCTCAAGCGATTACTTTTAGTGCATTGCACCAAAAGTAATCGCTCGCTAGCACCAAAATAATGCACTCCTATCTGCTTTCACGCCCAAAGCACTCAAAAACACCCCATTAAGACGTGGTTCAATAATTGCTAACTTATTAATAGTTATAGAAACACGGACAAGAATAATGGATTTAACGCTTCAAGAACGTCATTGGCTAAAATGGTTTGGTAGAACCGGAAAAATTGCAATGCGCAAAGCCTGCTTTTTCAATCGAAATCGTACCAAAGAACTAGAACAGACTTTTGATAGTATCGCCCATACGCGTGTTCAACTTCTAAAGACCTGGGTTAATAATCAGTGGCACTTTCTTGAGGATGCGGCTCTCTACCTATCGAGCCGCAGGGAAGATCAAACCCAAGAAACCTTGCAACAGCTATTAAGGCGGGGACAAGACTTCTCCGAACTGTTCATTACCGATCATCAAGGCACCACGCTACACTCATCATTCTCACGCCACATAGGCCAAGTGATTGTCGATGATAAAGCGCATACCCACGGACAACAAAAGCGTTATTTACATGGTCCTTTCGTTGACCCACGTAGCCTTGAAGTCGGTGCATCGAGCTCATCATTTCATGATGAAGTCACCCTCATGTTTTATGTCCCGTTTACCCGAAGCAACGGCGAACAAGGCTGTCTCGTTGGTCGTATCCCCAATGATGTGATCAGCGATCTAATTCAACGTGAGGCAGGGCATATATACAGTGAGTCTGGCGACAACTACCTATTCATGGTCAAATCTAATCACGACCCAAGCATTCAACCGGGCATTGCCCTTTCACGCTCACGCTTTGAAGACAACACCTTTTCTCATGGCGAAAACCTAAAACAAGGTGTCAGCACCGACTGGGGTAGTGTGAAAATCCAACGTCACACTGAATTTGAGATCCGCTTTACCGATCCTGCCACTAATGAATTGCACCCAGGTGTCCGCGAGACTATCAAAAATGGCAGCAACCTCTTCGTTGAATACCCTGGGTATTCCGACTATCGCCATATTCCTGTGATTGGAAAAGGCTTAACGTTTCAGCTAGAGGGCTCTCCTGACACCTTCGGTATGATGTGTGAGTCTGATTTAGAGGAGGTGTATCGTGACCGTAGCCTAAGTCAAAAGCTATCTACCCACTTCATAACCAGTATGACGGCGACACTTTTTGTTCCCCAATTTATCGCTCACTGGTTTAACTTAGGCCTTGCAGCACAGAGTGCCCTCATGGTGCTGTGTATGTTTATCAGCCTACTGCTATTTCGCACGTTTTCAGCAAAGCCACTCGCTAATAAAGTGCATCAAATGACCATGGTGATTCAAACTTTAGCGGAAGGTGATGGCAACCTGAGACAACGTTTAGACCCAAGCAGCTTTAGCAGTGACGAGCTAGGGAGTTTAGGTCGTTGGATCAACAGTTTTATCGATAATCTCGACGGTATAATTAGTGAACTGGTGCATGCCAGCAGTGAGGTTAAGCAAGTGTCTGAATCTATGTTTAGACGCAGCCAAGTCATGCGCTCAGCCAGTGAAGAGGCCTCTGCATCGCTAACGAATATGGTCGAACTAAGCCAGCATCAACAAGATGAAATCACTAATGCGAATGTTTCAGCCACCCAAATGGATGTGGTAATGAAAGAAGCGGTGGAAAGCGCAGAACAGGAATATCAACAAGCAGCACAAGGAATGGAGACCGTGCGAAGCATAGTTGAAACTTCCGCGCTGAGCGTCAACCAAGTCAACAGTGACATGGACAAGGTCTCTGGCATCATTGACATCATCACCGATATCACTGCACAAACCAACCTGCTGGCACTCAATGCTGCGATTGAAGCTGCTCGTGCTGGCGAACACGGACGCGGATTCTCTGTGGTAGCGTCTGAAGTGCGAACTTTGGCGGATAGAACTTCCGAAGCAGCCAATCATATTGGCAGTATCATGAAAGAGCTCAATACTAAGTCACGTCAAGCGGTCGTCTCTATGGAGCAAGGAGTAGAGAACGTCAGTAACGGAAACTTGATGGTCAATTCCAGTGAGCGCAGTGAACAAATGCATGCTGCGGTCTCCGACCTTTTCCAAACCATCTCTAAATTAGATCAGAACAGCACACAAAACGGCGCTACCGCTGATAAAGCGCAGCGCTCTGTACAAGAGCTTCAGGGCTCAACTCAACAACTCGAACGACGAGTGACCCTAATGAGTAATGCACTAGAGCGTCTTGAGCAGTTAGTCGGGCGATTTGAGGTGAGCAGTAAGGTCGCTTAATACACACTCCGTTTAACAAAAAAGAGCCAGTCAACACTGGCTCTTTTTCTTACGCAATACTACCTTGCTAACCAACCGCCATCAACAGCGATGGTATGGCCATGCATGTAATTGGAAGCAGCTGAGGCTAAGAAAACGCAGCTACCTGCCAAATCTTGTGGTGTGCCCCAACGGCCTGCTGGAATACGCCCAACAATCTCTTTATTACGCTGACCATCTTCTCGCAGAGCCTGTGTATTGTTCGTCGCCATATAGCCCGGAGCAATACCATTCACATTGATACCATATTGCGCCCACTCATTGGCCATCAGGCGTGTAAGACCAAGCAGGCCACTCTTTGATGCCGTGTAAGAAGAGACTCGAATGCCACCTTGATACGACAGCATAGACGCGATATTAATGATCTTGCCGCCTTCGCCTTGAGCGATGAACTGCTTCGCAACGGCTTGTGACAAGAAGAACACCGACTTGGCGTTGGTGTCCATCACGTCGTCCCAATCTTGCTCGGTAAAATCGAGCGCATCGTTACGGCGAATGATGCCAGCATTGTTCACCAGAATGTCGATTCGGCCCGCTAGCTTTAGTGACTGCTCGACCACGTCATTGACACACTGACTGTTGCTTAAATCCGCCTTTACATTGTAAAAGCGCTGCCCTGCTTGCTCTACAAGCGCCTGAGTTTCTGTCGGTTCAGAGCGATTGACGCCAACAATATCACACCCAGCTTGGGCTAAACCCACAGCCATTCCTTGACCTAAACCGGTATTGCAGCCAGTGACGACAGCGACTTTGCCTTGCAGATTAAATGCATCAAGAATCATTACTCATTTCCAATATCAAACGCTTTTTTGAATATGGCTATGTTGGCAGAGTTAATTTTGTATGACAAATCTTAATGCGACATCATTTCTGGTTTTCCGAAAAATCTACATCGAGATGGTTAATGGTGGTTCCGGTACCTCAAGAAAACACGCGATCACTCGATAAAGCTCACCTTCTGCAACTGTCACCTTGCCGTTCTCCTCGATGACTAATCGACACGCTTTAACAAATTGGGCGCGTTGAACGGGTTTAATTGCAGCAACAACTCCAAGGACGCACGACTTAAATTACAGTAATGTCACTTCACACGTAGTAAAACAATAGCGCCAATACTGCTCATCACCCGCATTGCTGATGGTAAACCACACATTGCAATCATCCCAGTTCACTGATTTGAGCTCAGCACTTTGTGCCTCAGAAAGGTCATGCAGCACCACTGTTTTAAGCTCAGCTTGAGATGAGCGGATCAGGGTATAAGCCAAATCAGACGTTGCTGGGTTATCCGGCGCATATCCCGTTAACACATCGACATTGTGATCCGTCACTACATGCTGATGATAATCGGCTTGTTCTTCAATCTTATATCCTTGAGTAAAACTGCGCTGACCTTCAACTAAATGTGTGTCTGTCATGCGTGCTAACGCGCCTTCAAGTGGATTAGCAACTGCTGCGCGCCACTCGTTATCTTTGTGTTCGCCACGAACGTGGTAGGTCAAATCTAGCTGCTGTTGGTTTGGGTTGCCAATCACGTTTAACTCTACCGCCAAATGACCTAACCAAAGCATAGTACGGCGGAAAGAAACGTCTTTATAAGCGGCTGAATCCCACTGCACGATCGTATGGCTATCGACTATCGCTTCAGGCTGTGACCAATCGGCCAAGGTATCCACCAAAGTGAAGCCTTCTCCTTGCTGATAGCTCAGCAAAGATGGGTCAATCGGTGACTGATTTTGCTGATTCACAACCAAGGTATTATGAGTCGCGGTATTTTTGTAGTAGCCATAGTGCAGTTCAGCGCCATAACCCGTTGTCCCCAAATCAGGTAAAATCTCTTTGCCATCGCGGGTCAAAATAAGACCTAAACGGTCATAGTGATCATGCTCACCGCCGTATGGTGCGTGTTTGAGTAGCATCGCATTATTACGTGCTTCATCTAGTGCAATCGTGATACCCACCTCTGCACTGTGTGTTGATTGACATTGCAGTGTTCTAGCGGATGGCAACTCATCCACACCGTAAAGTAGTGCATCGATATTGTCGCGGCTGATATTTTGATAGATGCTCACTAGCGCACTTGCAAACTCCTCACACGGATGCTGTTTATAGGCAAACTCGAACAAATGCGCATGCGTGAGCTTTTCTTGCCCTGCAATACAGTCATTCAAACGCGGGAAGTCACCCGTGTTCATCACTAACTGCAATGGGTATTTCATCATTTTCAGATAGTTAGGGTTGGAGCTTACTGAGTATGGTGTGTTGCATGCCATCTTCTCAAAGTTCTGTAGAGCCTGCAGCGCATAGTAGTGGTAGTGAATTGAGCCTTCAAACCACATGCCATCGCCCATCGAGCCATGGTTCAACTGATAGTGGATGCCATAATCGGTATTGAGCGCAAAATCGAGATACTGCTGATCATCGAGGATCAAGCCAATCACACCAATCGTCGCATTAATTTTCATCTCGTGGTTGTGCAGTTGATCAGTGCGGTGCTCAATCAGAAAATCAGCACCTTCACGCAGCAAGCGTACTTCAATTTTTTCTTGCTCTTCCTCCGTTAAGGCTTGCTTGATGAAATCATAGCCACGCGCCAAATCAATATGGCAGTTCGCTTCACATAATGTTTGTGCGTTTGCTTTACCTGGGCCGTTATATGGAATGCCGCCGTGCACTTCATAATCTGGGTAATAAGTCGCGTAGGCCAACAGAATTTCACGTACTTTCTCCAAGTACACTGGCTCTTCAGTGAGATGCCACAACAAACCAAGGTCATAACACGCTTTGGCATTAATGCCATTTAACCAACGCCACCAAGCGCCGTCATAAGGCTCACCAGTAAACGCTTTGCCATCAACAGGGCAGCAGTGAGATTCTAGTTGATGCCTGTCCCATGTTAGACGCACACCATGCTCTGGACAAAAGTAGTAAAGATTCCATGTTGCGCGGCCGTCAGTCGGCACCAACACATCGTTATTCAGCACGACTTCATTATTGTTCTTTAGTGCTTCGATGGTTGAAACTGTCGCCTTGCGTTTGATAGACGCCATCTCTTGAGCTGAAAACTGTAACATCAATATTTACTCCCCTAGCTGGGCTGACTGATTAAAATTGAAATAGCGCTCTGCATTCTTGTAACAAATATTCTCAATGGTTTGCTTGAGCAGTGACTCATCGTGAGGAATCTCTCCCTCTTCTACCCACTTAGCAAGCAAGTTACACAGCACTCGGCGGAAGTATTCATGACGGCTAAACGAGAAGATATTCCGTGAGTCCGTCAGCATGCCTACGAAGCGCCCTAGTGCACCTAGATTTTTCAGAGTAGTGAGCTGCGCCTCCATGCCATCCTTGTGATCGTTAAACCACCAAGCTGCGCCAAATTGGATTTTACCTGCTGAGCCATCACTGTCTTGGAACGCACCCGCCATACAGCTTAGAATGGCGTTATGATTTGGATTTAGGTTGTAAAGTACGGTGTTAGGCAGCGTCTGCTCTGCATCAAGCGCACTGAGTAACTGAGCAAGGTTTTCCGCAATCAAGCGATCATTGATCACGCTAAACCCAGTACCTCCACCTAACGCTTGCTTGCGGCGTTGATTGACATTCACCAACACCCCAATGTGGATCTGCATGCTCCAGCCGTATTTGTGATAGCGCTGGCCTAACTCGATAAATAAGCGAGTTTTAAGCTGAACAACCTCATATTCGGTGAGAGCTTGGTTCTGCTGCGCCTTAAAGAACAGTCGCTCGACTTCTTGGCGATCACAAGGGGCAAAGTCGACCGTTGTCAGACCTAAATCTGAGAGACGGCAACCCAAGCGGTGGAAGTTTTCAATACGCGCTTCAATAGCCGCGACAAAATTTGCAAAGGTGTTCGAAGGAATTGTCGTTAATGTTTGTAAGCGTTCGGTGAGGGTGTTCAGCGCCTGTGAATCATCAAATACAAACAGTTCATCCGCTCTGAACGTCGGCAACACTTGAACATCAAAGTCAGATTCAGCAAGCGCTGCATGATATTGCAGGTGGCTTAATGGTGAATCTGTCGTGCATAGCGTTTGTACCTTTAAATTCTTGAGAACCTGACGCGTAGTGTTTTTCCCCGCTTTTAACTGCTCATTACAATGCTGCCAAATCGTCTTAGCATTTTGCGGATTTAACAATAAATCGCAATCAAAGAAGCGTTTCAATTCAAGGTGAGACCACTGATACAAAGGATTACCGAGTAAGTAAGGCATCGCCTCACACCACTGAGTAAACTTGTCATTATCAGGCGCATCTCCTGTAATAAAATGCTCGTTAATGCCATTGCTGCGCATTGCTCGCCAAACATAGTGATCACTGTATAGCCAAGCTTCGGCAAGGTTGTCGTATTGAGTATCCTGCCAGATATCTTTCGCATCGAGATGGTTGTGATAATCGATAATCGGTAAATCTGCGGCGTAGCAATGATAAAGCTGCTGTGCTAACTCGGAAGTCAGCAAGAAGTTATCATGAATATAATTTTTATGTTCCATCGTTCTTTTCTCGAAAGTACTTAGGCAGAGGGCCTATCCCCTGACTAACTACTCTTGTATTGCACTACAAAAAAGTGTTTCAAATAGCTAAGCCATCCATAACCCTGAATGGCTTAGCATTACTCAAAGGCGAATTAGCTTTGAGTCTGGAGTTTTAATTTGGGTGAGACCTTAGCGCTCTTAAGAAGTAGAGCACCCACCGTCAGAACCACACCACCACAGAAGACAAATGCCATGCGTCCCCAGAATGGATTTGGAATCAGAACCATTGCCATCACAAGCGCACCAAAGACGAGAATCAGACGGCCCAGCATGCTGCGTTGTTGACGGTCAAATTCATCTTGTCCTTCTTCTTCAATCACTGGCGTTGCGACGTCTGTCCAGAACTCGTTTAATTCTTCAGCACGCTCTGCTTGTGGCGCTTTGTAGAACTTCGTTGTTAGGCAGAAGAAACCACCCGTGATAACAAGGTGACCGATGATGCCATTCATAACAATCAAGTCAGACGCTTCGCGACCAGTGAAGCCATTCTCTAGACCCAGCATGTTCGCAATGACGTCTGGAGTAATAACAAAGCTCACTAGGTAAGATACGAATACACCTACTAGCAATGTTGCCCACGCTGCCCAGTCCGGTGTTTTCTTAATGAACATACCGAAGAACAGAGGCACTAGGATTGGCATTTGAAGAAGGGTACTTACGTACATCATCGCATCGAACAAACTCAGTTCACGTAGTGAGTTGATAAACAGTGCGACAATGATGATAAGCACGCCGAATACTGATGTGACCAACTGGCTAACACGCATCAGCTTTTTCTCTGAAGCAGTTTTGTTAATTATTGGGCTATAGAAGTTGCGAACAAAGACACCTGCATTACGGTTTAGGCCAGAGTCCATTGAAGACATCGTTGCAGCAAACACTGCCGACATCAGTAGACCAACCATACCCACTGGCATTGCGCGCTCAACAAAGACTAAGTAAACCGCGTCCGCTGCTTTGCCACCTAAAGCATCAGAGTGAGCAACGAGTGCATCTGGATAAATGACCGCTGAAACCCAAGGAGGCATGAACCAAATTGCTGGGCCAATAAGCATCAATGCAAAGGCAAGAAGTGCTGCTTTACGAGCATTTACCGAATCCTTTGCAGTAAGGAAGCGGTAAGAGTCCTGCATGTTGTTGATGTTTTGCAGCTGCTTAACAAACATGAAGATGAACCATGCAACAAACAGTAATGGGTAGTTCATGTCAGGACCCATGATCGAGTCTGCAGGGAACTGTTCAATCAAGTTACTAGGGCCACCGATTTTCACGATCGCAGCCACCGCACACACGACCGTCACCGCCATGATAACCACCATCTGAACGAAGTCTGATGCAACAACGCCCCATGAACCACCGATAACTGAGATGAATAGAACAATCAAACCTGTCACAACAATCGTGGTTTCGATATCAATTTTGAATACAGCACTCACGAACAGAGCAAGACCGTTTAACCAAATACCTGTGTATACAATACTGGTTGGCATGGTTGCCCAAGTGAAAACTTGCTCATTAGTTGCACCAAAGCGACGACGTACACCCTCAACTGGTGTCACCACACGCATTTGACGGAAACGGTATGAGAAGAACAACCAAGAAAGAAGGAAGCCAAAGGCATTGGCAATGAAGATCACCATGATTGGGAAGCCGTCTGTAAACGCCTTGCCCGCAGCACCTGTAAATGTCCAAGCACTAAACTGCGTCATAAACGCTGTTGCACCTACCATCCACCAAAGCATCTTACCGCCGCCACGGAAGTAATCACTCGTCGAGTTTCCAGCAAAGCGTTTGAAGATAAGTCCAACCGCAATCATGAAAACAAAGTAAACCCCAACTACGAGTATATCTATGTTCATTTTGTTACCTCTGGCAATTTTAAAATGATAATTAGTAATTTATAAAACAATGGTTCAATAATAATTTAGTATGACAAAAGATCTAGCCAAAGACATGGGAAATGTGATCAATGAAACGCTGTTTTAGATTAATTTATGAGAACTTTGAAGCACGCACTTTTTGTATAGTTTTTGAGCTTGTGACGAAATTTAGGCCCAAAAAAAGCACCTACCAAAAGGCAGGTGCAAACGAACGGACGTTCGTGGATACTCTCTTGCTTCCAGCGACACCGAAGCCATTAACCGTATATCGATATAAACGGTGCCGCGAAATAAAGTGCGTTTAGTCGATTAGAGACTTAACGTATTCTGCGATCTCTGGAACTTGGCAGTTAGAGAAGAAGCACTCTTGGAATTGAGCACTGCCAACGGCTTGCTTAACTAGCTCTTGGTCGATTGCACGTAAAGACTCAACAACATCTTTACAAACTGCAGATTTAACTTCGCTTAGGATAGCTGCGTTTGCTTGCTGTGGTGCTGCACGCTCAATTGGGTAGCCTTCGCCACGAGCGCCAGTGAACGCTTTTTCGAAGATGTAGCGAACGTTCAGTTCACCTGCCCAACCAAAGCCTTTTGCGAATGCTAGAGACAGTGCATTGCCGTTGTTGATTTGGTTGAATAGGAATGCATCAGATGGCTCTAGGCAGTAGCCACATACCACACCAGGGTGCAGATTACTTGCCATCATTGCGCCTTGACCTGTACCACAACCTGTTACGATGAAGTCTACAGCTTTAGAGTTCAGTAGAATGCTAGCTTGAATACCTAGGTGGATGTACGTTAGGTGATGATCGTTCTCATCGGTCATGCCTACGTTGAAAACTTCGTGACCTAGGCCACCAGCAACGTTGTTAAGTTCTGCTGCAACCATAGCGTTTTTTGGTGCTTGGCTGTTTTCCATAGTTAGTGCGATTTTCATTTGATGCTCCTACAGTGACCTGCAAATAATTAATTCTTTATAAATAATGTCTTAAATAAAGTCTTTACGCATTGGCGTAAAGTTATCGATCAGCACGCCCGCCTCAAGGCAAACGCAACCATGTTCAATATTTGGCTCTTTATACATAGTGTCACCGGCTTCAACCACTTTGGTTTCTTCGCCGATAGTAAACTCAAACTTACCTGATAGAACGTAAGTGAGCTGCTCATGAGGATGAGAGTGCATAGCGCCAACTGCGCCAGATTCAAAGTGCACTTCTACTGCCATCATGTTGTCATTGTGAGCCAGAACTTTACGTGAGATACCCTCACCTAAATCTTCTAGTGTGATGTCTTTGTTGTGTACAAACATGGTGTATTGTTCTCTTGTCGATTCGCTGCCGCTTTGGCTTTTCGTTGATCAGCAATCAATCGAAAAGTGGTGCTGAGATTGACTGTAATCAGGGTCATCTCCAGCATGGTGCCACCAATAGATCCTACAATAATATTATTAATCAACCAGCAGCAAGCGCCAACCAAAAAGCCCAATCTCATTGCAATTCCTTTGAGGCAGAACACACTATAGGTGCCAATCGCCGTACCCAGTAATGGCCAAATATCATGGACAGATTCCATAAGGAAATATCCACTCACAGCGCTGATTGCAATGAAACCAGATGCGACCACCAGTGACGATACGTATATCGATGTCGCTGTGCGAAGGGCAGACAGTGCCGAGCTCGCAACAGAAACCAGTGATCCGAGTAAAAAATAGTGAATAAGGTGGTTGATGTGAAAAAACAGCATCAAGACTTTCAGCTTGCGATCGTCCTTCTGATAGAAGGTAAAAATACCGAGCGCTAAGCTAACAAAACCTAGGATTTGAGCGATAAACGCATTATCCATAACCACCTCTTACTTCACAAAGGGGGAATTAACGTGACAACCAACCGCCATCAACAGCAACAGTGTAGCCGTTAATGTAGTTAGAAGCGCTTGATGCTAAGAATACACACGGACCAGCAAGGTCTTCTGGCGTACCCCAACGAGCGGCAGGAATACGGTCTAGGATCTCTTTGTTGCGTTGCTCATCGGCACGCAGTGCTGCTGTGTTGTTGGTCGCCATGTAACCTGGTGCAATAGCGTTTACATTGATACCGTGGCTTGCCCACTCGTTCGCCATTAGACGAGTGACACCCATCACGCCACTCTTTGATGCCGTGTATGAAGGAACACGGATACCGCCTTGGAATGAGAGCATTGAAGCGATGTTGATGATCTTACCGCCTTCACCTTGAACAATCATCTGTTTAGCAACAGCTTGAGACATAAAGAATACCGACTTAACGTTGATGTTCATTACGTCATCCCAGTCTTGCTCTGAAAAATCAATCGCGTCATTACGACGGATGATACCTGCATTGTTCACTAGAACATCAATTCGGCCTAGCTCAGTCACAGCACGGTCAACGATTGAAGGGATATCATCTAGCTTCATTAAGTTTGCACGAATATCAACAAACTTACGGCCTGTTGCTTCAATTTTTTCTTTTGTTTCTGCTGGCTCAGAGATATTCACACCAACAATGTCACAGCCTGCATTTGCAAGACCTAATGCCATACCTTGACCAAGACCAGTGTCACAACCTGTAACGATAGCGACCTTACCTTCTAGATTAAATGAATCAAGAATCATGTTCGTTCCTCAAAAAAGCTGATATTTCGTGTTTGGTTTTGATGGCTCGCCATCCTGTGAAATTGAATATAGCAATTTTTAAAACCGCATTTCAATTTAATTTGACATATCTTTTCAAAAAAGTTGACGGAGATCTCCATTTTGTATGACAAGAGACTTGTTCGGTTTCAAATTTTTAAAAACCATTTTTAAAAATAGTGGAAGCGTACTAGCTGATAGGTATAATGCGGCCATAGTGATTAAGACTAATGGTATATATGATGGAAAAAACAACGCAGCCAGAGGCCGTATCTTCGGTTCTTAAGGTATTCAACATTCTGCAAGCCCTTGGCGAACAAAAGGAAATTGGCGTATCTGAACTTTCTCAGCGTCTGATGATGTCTAAAGCAACGACTTATCGTTTTCTGCAAACCATGAAAACACTAGGTTACGTAGCACAAGAGGGAGAAGCTGATAAATACTCTCTAACGCTTAAGCTATTTGAGCTAGGTGCGAAATCGTTAGAGTATGTCGACCTAATTGAACTGGCAGATAAAGAGATGAAAGCCATTGCAGAGCAAACCAATGAAGCTTTGCACTTAGGCGCACTTGATGAAGATTCCATTATCTATATTCACAAAATCGACTCTAACTACAACTTGCGTATGCAATCTCGTGTTGGTCGACGCAATCCACTTTATACGACAGCTATCGGTAAAGTTTTGTTAGCAGAGCGTGATGAAGAATTTGTTCGTGAGACTCTGTCTCGCATTGATTTCGTAAAGAGCACAGAGCGCACACACGAAAACGCTGATCAGCTAATGGCTGAACTAAAAATTGTTAAAGGGCAGCATTACGGTGAAGATAACGAAGAGCAAGAGCCGGGCTTACGTTGTTTGGCTGCACCGGTTTACGATCGCTTTGGCACCGTGATTGCAGGCGTATCTATCTCTTTCCCAACGATTCGATTTGATGAGAAGCGTATGTCTTATTACATCGGTCTGCTGCATAAAGCAGGTCGAAACATCTCTGAGCAACTCGGTTACAAAAACTACCCTGTTAAGTAACTTAACGTTCTATTGCGAACGAGCAGCATCTCATGCTGCTTTTTTTACCACTCAATGAATTTGTGAAACATCGTTTTGATTTGGAGTTTTGTATGGGTTCTTCAATTACCCCCAACATCCGTGATTTTCTTGCTCGATTAGACCCTTTCGATAAGTTACCAAGCGCACTTGTTGAGTCTTTATCAAACTCGGTGGTGGTAAAATATCTCGCAAAAGATGAAGTGATCGCCTTCAGCGCCCTTTGCACAAAACGCTACTTGTATATTGTGCGAACAGGCGCGATAGAGCAGCGCAGTCAAGATGGCACACTGCGCGCTAGGCTTGGCGTAGATGATCAGTTTGGCTTTACCTTTCTTGGGCCACTGCAAAAAGCAGAAGATGGTTATGAAGCTCAGGCCATCGAAGATTCATTGTTATATCTGGTCCCTCATCACGAGTTAACGCGTATCTGTCATGAACATCCAGAGTTTGCCGACCACTTCGCTGCGCAAGCCACGACCCGTTTGACCACTGCCGTGAAACACGCCGTGCGCAAAGAAGATAAAGGGCTGTTCTTTCGTCAAATAGGTGAAGTGGCGAGCAATAACATTGCGATTGTCCAACAAGATGAACCTATAAAATTGGTTGCCAAAACAATGTGTGGCAAGCAAAGAAGTTCGTGTGCCGTCGTCATGAATCACGATGAAATTGTCGGTATGGTGACAGACAGAGACATGACTCGCAGCGTAGTTGCGGCTGAAGTCGATATTAATGCGCCTATCTCGAGTGTCATGAACAGCACACCTATCCTCATTAACAGTGAAGATAAGGTGATTCAGGCCATCTCGTTGATGCTGCAATACAATGTGCGTTGTTTACCCGTGGTTAAAGAGGGTAAGGTATCTGGTTTGTTGACCACAACCCATCTCGTCCACAACCATAAAACCCAGTCTCTATTTCTGATTGAGAAAATTAAATACGCAGATTCAATCAACGCGTTAGCAGCGCTTAAAGAAGAGAAGCAAACCATCTTCCAAGCACTGGTAGAAAGTGGGATTAGTTCAGAGCTGCAAGGGCAAGTGATGTCGATGATTATGGATGCATTTACCCGTCGAATTATCCAACTGACCGAGAAAACACTGGGGCCACCACCATGCGAATACGCTTGGTTAGTTGCCGGCTCTCACGCCCGTAATGAAGTTCACATGCTGTCCGATCAAGACAGTGCAATTGTCCTGTCAGACCAAGCAACAGAAAGTGACCACCACTATTTTAATTATCTTGCGATGCGTGTATGTAACGGCCTTGCTGCTTGTGGCTATCCGTTGTGTGATGGTAAGTATATGGCGGCAAATAAAAAGTGGTGCCAACCCGTTTCTCGTTGGAAAGAGTATTACCAAAAGTGGGTTCTCAGCCCAGAATACAATAAGCTGTTAAGCGTCAGTGTCTTTCTAGAAGTGCGTGCGATTCATGGCAATAAAGAGTTTGTTGATGCCATTCATAACCACATGCATCAATGTATTCAAAAGAACCCGAGGTTCATTCCTGCCCTCACTCGTGATGCAATAGAAACACAACCACCGCTGGGAATTTTTAACAGCCTTGTGTTGGAGAAAGGCGGAGAAAACAGTAATACCCTCAACATCAAAAAGTATGCTCTTAATCTCATCATCGATTTGGCTAGAATATTCAGTTTAGCGGCCGGCGGCTCATTAACCGGCACTGAAGAGCGTTTTCGCTATGCCGCTCAACACGGCACGATGTCCCAAGACAGCTGTGAAAACATTATTGGTGCTTTCCGCTTTATCACCCATGTTCGTTTTCGCCATCAGCTGAATGCGATTCTCAATGGCAACACGCCTGATAACCATATCGCGCCAGAGCAGTTCAGTAGCTTCGAACGTAAACACCTCAAAGAGGCGTTTAAGATCATTAGTGAACTGCAAGATGTGGCCACGCTACGTTTTGTTAAGGGTAGTTAATCATGTTTAAGAAGTGGTTCAGTAAACCTTCTCGCCAGTGTCAAGAAACGCTGCGCAGCAATATAGTTCCTTCACCGGCTCACAGCCGAGCGCTACAGCAATATTTAAACTGCCCACAACCGATGCTGGCTGATCGTTTAAATACGCAACAGTTTGTTGCGTTAGATTTTGAAATGACAGGACTTGAAGCGAGCCAAGATAAAATCTTGTCGATTGGCTTAGTGCACTTAAACTGCGAGGAGATTGATCTCTCAAGTAGCCATGAGATCTACTTAGATCATGGGCAGTTTGTAAAAAAAGAGAGCGCGGAAATTAATGAGATTGTGCCCAAGCAACTCAAAAACGCGACAGCCGCCAAAACTGCCCTAGACGAGCTATTAGCGCATATTGAAGGAAAAGTTGTGATTGCGCATAGCGCCTGTATAGAGCGAAACTTCCTTAATGCGCATTTACAGCATGCCTACGGGCTTGAGCACCTACCATGCCACTACATTGATACGTTGCAACTGGAAAAGAAATACAGCTATGCAGGTCAATCAAAATCGCACCAAAGCTATCAATTGAATGACCTTCGCCAACACTACAATCTGCCAGACTACTACGCACATTCAGCCGCGAGTGATGCCCTCGCGTGTGCAGAGCTCTTTCTCGTGCAACTGGCAAAGTTGCGCCTTAAACAAGACACCACATTGGCAGATTTAACCTTAGTTTGAAAACTCGGCCAAGGCTTGCAAGGCTGCTTGCGCTTTCTCTTGCTGAACAAAAATGTGGTCGTGGTAATACGCTGCGATCACATTAGCGCTAATGCCATGCTCTGCAAGTTTGGTAGCAACTGCGGCTGTTAATCCCACAGCATCTAAGCTCGAGTGCACCGTTAAAGTGATACAGCTATACACACCATCAAATACCAGATTTGCTTTCTCTGCCGTTTGCTGCTGTAAAACAAGAGTTAACCCTTCTTGCTCACGAAAAGTGGCAATAGGCTCAAGCTCTGCGATTGCTGCTAAGGTATTGTCGAGCGTACAAAATACATAGTTGTCGTCTAGCAGCTCTGGAGACATGCTCCTCAAGAGTGTCTCTAAATCAGAAATTCCCTTCATTTTCTCTCCACTTTTTACTTCTACACTTATCACTGTTGATAATTTACTCAACTTTACGCAGTTTTGCGTTAGTTGACTTTGTAGGCGCTACACTGCACCGCAAAGATTAAACGAACGGAGTAACTCATATGACCCATTCAATCACGAAAAGATTTGTTGTCGCGGGCACGCTGCTAATGCTGGTTTCAACACCTATTTTAGCTAAGCAACCACCAGTTGTGACTAAAAAGCCGAAAGGTAAGAGTGTGGTTGTGATTAAACCGTCACATCGCCCAGTGAAGAAAGCCCCTGTGCATCGTTCATATCATTACAAAAAAGTCCCTGCAGGTGCGACTTTTGTCCTGATTGCTGGGATCAGCTATGCCGTGATTAACAATGCGTACTATAAGCGCAGCAGTGACACTTATGTCTATGTAGAGCAGCCACCAGTCTCTGCGTCAACCACACAAACCACGACTGTGACCAACACTGCGCCAGCAGTCGACACCTCGAACCATGGCAAAATTGTCGATGTTCTACCGAGTAATGTCACTACCGTCACTGTCGATGGTGCGACTTTCTATGTCCAAGGCAGCGACTGGTATGCCCCTATTGCAGGCACCAATCAGTTTGTGATCATCGAACCGCAATTCTAACGCTTATCTACTCGCAATATACAACCTTAAAACGCTCAAGGACGAGTGTCATCTCTGGTGATGGATCTATCCCTAGCTCTACACACTCTTTACTAAAAAATTGCCAATGCGCATCACGCCACCAGCGCAAGGTTTTATCCCCTTCACCTTCAGCAGCCGCAAACTCATCCGTCACATCACAATAACGACAAAGCTCAACTTGGGTAATTTCGATAATACACTGCGGGGCGCCTTCCCAGTTTGTGACTACTTGTAGGTGTCCTACAGTTGGCATCAGCTCCCCTTCTTCAAGATACCAATGTGCCATGCTGCAAGTCGCCGTTTTGATGCCTTGTTTTATTAGCTGGGCACATAGATCAGCATTGTATTTGTCAGCGCAGAAATAATCTGAAGAACAAGAGGCCGTTAAACGAGGATCGTTGTTGGGTAGCGTGCTGAGATAGCGATTTAGATAGTGTTTTGATGCTTCTTCCATGAAACAGTCCTTAAAGAAAAAGCCCCAAGCAATCGCTCAGGGCCAAAAAATTACAGTGTAAACGTATGAATAATCTGATTGCTCGAACCGCGCCAATCTAGGCTTGGGTCGGCTTTGTCTTGCTCGAACTTACCGTCGATTAGTGTGTCGATATAGGGCAAGACTTGCTGTTGGTGCTCATCCAGCTCGTGGAGCTCGTAGCCCGTCCAGGCCCAAATGTCTTTGTCTGGGCATTCGGCTTTGACGCGCTTAACGATGCGTAAGATGTCATCAATATTGGCTGGGTGAAGCGGATCTCCACCTGAGAGTGACAGACCTCGACGCTTGATGCGCTCGTCTTTCAAGTCAGCGATGATTTGATCTTCCGCTTCTTGAGTAAATAGCACACCAGAGTTCAGGCTTTGCGTAGACTGGTTGTAGCAACCACGACACTGGTGAACACATCCTGAAACGAAGAGTGTACAACGTGTGCCAGGTCCATTGACCACATCAATTGGGTAATACTGGTGATAATTCATTGGGCTACCATTTGTTGCCGGCATTGAACGTTACAAGCTGCACGTAAACCGACTATAGAAACAAAACCGACCTCTAACGAGGCCGGCTATTCTGCTCATTATTCAACCAAAGAGCAAGTCATTATCTTTGGTTATTCTAATTACAGGTGCTTAACGCGGCGCTTCACTTCTTCTTGCTTACCAAAGTTGAATGGACGCGCATCTGGGCTGCCCAAGTAACCACAAACACGACGGGTTACTGATACCTTGGTTGAATCGTGGTTGCCACACTTCGGACACGTAAAGCCTTTACTTGTGGTGTCAAACTCGCCGTTATAGCCACACTCATAACACTCATCAATTGGCGTGTTGGTGCCGTAGTACGGTACGCGTGAATAGCTGTAATCCCAAACGTTCTCAAGTGCTTCAATGTTCTTCTGCATGTTCGGGAACTCACCGTAACAGATAAAGCCACCACTTGAGATTTCTGGGTAAGGCATCTCGAAGTCAATCTTATCGTATGGGTTCACCTTCTTCTGCACGTCTAGATGGAAGCTGTTGGTGTAGTAACCTTTGTCAGTCACGCCATCAATCACACCAAACTCTTTGGTATCGATGCGGCAGAAACGGCTACATAGGTTTTCACTTGGTGTACCGTAAAGACTAAAGGCATAACCCGTCTCTTCAGCCCAACCATTCACCGCTTCTTTTAGGTGTTTGATGATCTTAAGACCCGCTTCACGCATCTCTGCATCATCGTACATGTGAACGTCAGTGCCCATTAGAGCAGTAATCGTTTCATGAATACCGATGTAACCAAGAGAAATTGACGCACGGCCGTTCTTGAAGATATCAGCAATAGAGTCATTCGCGTTCAAGCGAACACCACATGCGCCTTCCATATATAGGATCGGTGCAACACGGGCTTTCACGTTCTCAAGGCGAGTGATACGAGTTTCAAGCGCGCGACGAGCAATCAACAATTTCTCATCAAGCAGTTCATAGAACTTTTCGATGCTACCATCGGCTTGCAGAGCAATACGCGGAAGGTTCAAGCTCACAACACCTAGGTTGTTGCGACCTTCGTGTACCAGCTCACCGTTCTCTTCAAACGTATTTAGGAAGCTACGACAGCCCATTGGCGTTTTAAATGAACCTGTAACTTCAACCACTTTGTCGTAGTTCAAGATATCTGGGTACATACGCTTAGACGCACACTCTAGCGCCAGTTGCTTGACGTCGTAGTTAGCATCGCTTGATTTGTGGTTCAAACCGTCTTTGATAGCGAAAACCAATTTTGGGAATACTGCGGTTTTCTTGTTTTTACCAAGGCCTGCAATACGGTTCTTCAAAATCGATTGTTGAATCAAACGTGATTCCCAGCTAGTACCAAGACCAAAGCCGAAAGTCACAAAAGGAGTTTGACCATTTGCTGTGTGCAGTGTGTTTACTTCGTACTCAAGAGATTGGAACGCGTCGTAACACTCTTTTTCTGTACGTGCTGTTGCGAATGCTTGCGGGTCAGTGATCTCCCACTCTTGTGCAACTTGCAGGTGTTTGTCGTAGCTTGCTTTCACGTAGGGTGCCAGCACTTCATCAATGCGGTTGATGGTCGTGCCGCCGTAAATGTGGCTAGCGACTTGTGCGATAATTTGTGCTGTTACAGCCGTTGCGGTTGAGATTGACTTAGGTGTGTCAATTTCAGCGTTACCCATTTTAAAGCCACGCGTTAGCATGCCTTTTAGATCGATCAACATACAGTTGAACATTGGGAAGAACGGTGCGTAATCCAAGTCGTGGTAGTGAATGTCGCCCACTTCGTGTGCGGTGACTACATCACGTGGCAGGATATGTGTTTTTGCGTAGTGTTTTGCAACGATACCCGCAAGTAGATCGCGCTGTGTTGGAATCACTTTGCCATCTTTGTTTGCGTTTTCGTTGATAAGATCCAGGTTGCTCTCTTCGATCAAACCTTCGATCTCGCGCGTCAATGCACTCTGTTTCTCACGCGCAATATCGCGATCGTGACGGTATTCGATATAAGCACGGGCCAGCTCTTTATAAGGGCCTTGCATCAACTCGTTTTCAACTAGAGTTTGGATTTCGTGAATATGGATTTCTTCGCAATTATCGAGCTTTAACTCAACAGCCAAAGCGACGTTAAGAGCATAGATAGCAAGTTCTTTGTTGCTGTGCTCTGCCGCACTCTCTACTGCTGCTTGGATGCGATCACGGCTGAATGGTGCGCGTGAGCCATCACGCTTGATTACGATAGGATTCACCTTTTCTCCTTACCCAGCATACTCACAGAGTTATCCACAAATACACTATATAGGGTGCTTTATTATTAGACTGACACTACATATTGTGGGCGTATTTAACGAGAAGCACCATTCAAAAGTAATGATCTAGATCAATAAAATTCGACAACCGAATAAGATTCTCTCAATAATTTTATGCCACTCTCACTCGGTGTTGAAACAATGAAAACGAGAAAAATTAATAAAAAATTGATTGCTTTTTACAGAGTGCTGATAGGATAAAGGCTTACCGAAATTTCTAATCAACGGACGGATTATGAAGCACTGGATTTCCCCTCTTTTTGTCATATTGCTTGGGTGGCTACCCTGCCCTCACATTTT
The DNA here is from genome assembly GCF_030409635.1 of Vibrio agarivorans. Lineage (NCBI taxonomy): Bacteria > Pseudomonadati > Pseudomonadota > Gammaproteobacteria > Vibrionales > Vibrionaceae > Vibrio > Vibrio agarivorans. The sequence continues at coordinate 88,269 of NZ_JAUFQF010000002.1, forward strand.
AGCAACAGACAGTATTTTCCCCTTAAAGGTGGTGACATGGAACATTGAATGGCTAAGTTCTGAGCATGACAAGGCGATCCCCGAGTCTATCCGCACCAATGACGACTACACGATCCTCAAACGTTACTTCAAGATCCTGTCTCCTGATGTGCTCGCTTTTCAAGAGGTGAATGATATAGATGCGATTCGCCGAGTGGTCGGCAGTGGTTATCATATTGTCCTTTCCGATCGTGCTGGAGAAAAGTACCAACACCATCAGTTTCCTGATATCAACCAATATACTGGCTTTGCCATCAAGCATCGCTTGGCTTACGACAACCATGATGATTTTCCGCTGGTTAGCAAGAGAAACAGCAAACTGCGCTTTGCGTCTTATATTGTTCTCGCACCAGACTCCTCACAGCCTGTGCACATGCTCTCAGTTCACTTAAAAGCAGGCTGTAGCGGTGCGCAAAGGGAAAACTACGCCTGCCACCAGCTAGAACAACAAGCACAAGCATTAGGGGAGTGGATAGCGGAGCGCGAAGAGCAGAATCAAGCATATGTAATAGCCGGCGACTTTAACCACAAACTCGACTACCCAACCGATTGGGTTTGGGAGAGTATTCGTGTGCATGGAGACATGCATCTCGCCACTATGAATACGCCGGCCGATTGCAAAGTCCGATCAAATAAGAGTGCCTATAAAACTCACCAGTTCCGCTCTTTAATTGACCACATCATCGTCAGCAACGATCTATCGAGCAGTAAGGTGCGTCAAAGCGTCTATTCCGTTCGAGATGTTCTAGACCATCGACTTAGCGACCACTGCCCTATAACGGCAACGCTAGCGCCTAAGTCTCCTTAGTTTTTATCCCCTCCCCTTTTCAAGGGGGAGGGATAATCTGCTCGAGTGGCTAGTACGCAATATCCAGCTGATTGTCTTTGACACCATTGATACGGAACCAACCCGCAATACTGAAACGCTCAGCATGGGTCGGCAAAACCTCGTGAGGGAACTGTTCAGATAAGAATACAAACAAGCGACCAGAGCGTGGGGGGATTTTAGCAATCACCTTGTCGTTAAGGTCATACACCACGAGTTCACCAGCGTCCGATTCATCCCAACTTTCGTTCATATAGAACACGGTAGTCAAACGACGGTTCTCATTACCTTTAAAGCAGTCTAGGTGCTTTTGGTAAAAATCCCCTTTTTCGTATTTGGCGAAATGTGCCTCATACTCGAACAAGCCCAAGAAGAAATGACGATTCGCCTCTAGGCGGATCTGCTCCATCTTATCGAGAAAAGAAGACACGGACGCCCCCATATCACGCTTGAGCCATTGAATCTTATCGCTACGAATAGATTCAATCCGTGAGACATCATCATTACGACCGATCCTTGCCTTTTTCCAGTTGTCTGGAATGCAATCACGCAGTTGTACGACTTCGTCTTGTGTTAAAAAATCGTCCCAGATGTAGTAGCCGTCCTTAGCAAGTGCATCGATCAGTTTGTTCATGTATATCTGCCCGTCATTTTTGAGGCGCTATATGTAGGTGATTTACCCGCCATCAACAAACAGACTTTTTTGTCGTCACGACAACAACCCGACTTTTGACTGTGATTACATGCCACATTTGATTGAGTTTTTAGTAGACTAGCCGCCGATTAAAAAGTTAACTCAGTTTGGACTCGTCATTTTGCACACTCTCGCTCAACTTAAATCCGGTGAACTGGCCGGTATCAGTCGCCTTAAAATCGCAGAAAATCTCACCTCATTTCCAATGGAGATCTTAACGCTTGCTGACAGTTTAGAGATCCTTGATCTCACCGATAATCAGTTGAACGACCTACCCGATGAGCTCACACAACTGACGAAACTGAAGATCATCTTTGCTTCAAACAACCGATTTGAAACCTTGCCGAAAGTGCTTGGCGAGTGTGAAAACCTAGAGATGATTGGTTTTAAAGCGAATAAAATCAATTACGTGCCAGAGAACTCGCTACCGCCTAAGTTGCGTTGGTTGATTTTGACCGACAATGAACTCGAAGCGCTACCTGACTCGCTCGGCGAAAGGCCAAAACTGCAAAAGCTCGCGCTTGCAGGCAACCGCTTAACAAGCTTGCCGCAATCCATGAGCCAATTACACAACCTACAACTGCTGCGCATCTCTGCTAACCAATTGACAGAATGCCCAGAGCAGTTGCTCGACCTACCACAACTGGCATGGTTTGCCTTTGCAGGAAACCCGTTCTGCCAATGCAACCTTCACTCACAAACCGTGCCTGAGATCGCTTCTCAAAGCTACATGCTAAAAGAGGTGCTAGGGCAAGGTGCCTCTGGGGTGATTTCAAAGGCGGTGTGGAATGAATCGCAAGATGAGTTCCCAAATGAAGTCGCTGTCAAAGTATTCAAAGGAGAGATCACCAGCGATGGCTACCCAGAAGATGAGTTGCAGGCGTGTCTTAAGTTGGGTTATCACCCAAACCTTGTGAAATCACTTGCTCAAGTCAATGAGCCTAATTATCTAGCCCTCATTATGGAGCTGATTCCTGCCCATTACCGAAACCTGGGCTTGCCACCCTGCCTAGATAGCTGCACACGCGATACGTTCACTCCAGGCTTTACACTAACGATCGCTCAAATTGAAAAAATCGTGGCAGAAATGAGCGATGTGTTTGAGCACCTGCACAATAATCAGGTTTGCCATGGCGACCTCTACGCGCACAACACACTATTTGATGAACAAGCTAATATCATCTTCGGTGACTTTGGCGCAGCCAGCATGTACCACATGCTAACCAAATCGCAGCAAGACAAGATCAAGCAGATTGAGCACCGCGCACTAGTACACTTTATCGATGATATGCTGAGTGTGTGTGCATCAGAAGATCGACATAGTGACGCTTATCAAGCACTAAAGCAGCGTATTGCATAGAAACGTAATTTAAGACCAGCTTATCAAGGACAGGCCATTAACTTGCCTGTCCGTATCCCCCTAAAAAAAGCACTCCCTTACCACACTACCGCTGTCCCTTGTTTCTCATTGACTCTTCTATACTCACTAAACCCCCAAAAACAAACAGTGGTTAGGAGAATCAAATGAAATTAATTACTCACATCATCGCACTTTCATTCCTGTTGGTGTCTTCGGCGTATGCGGATAATGGTTTAATCACCATAAAAAGCCATCATGGTGTGGACGCCACCGCAGAGCGCCTTGAAAACGTATTAGATGAGAGAGGAATGACCATCTTTGCCAGAATAGACCACGCCAAAGCAGCAGAAGATGTAGGTATTGATTTGCGCCCTACGCAATTACTGATTTTCGGCAACCCTATGGTGGGCTCCAAGTTGATGATATGCGCACAAAGCGCTGGAATTGACTTACCTTTGAAAGCGCTAGTATCACAAGATGAACAGGGAGACGTTTGGTTCTCTTACAACGCGCCAAGTTATCTGGCGGATCGACATCAAGCGCAAGGGTGTGACAAGCTTGTAGAGAATATGACCAAAGCGATGGCGAGTTTCGCTCAGTTAGCAACGCAACCTTAGTTTTATGAAATAACCATGAAGAAATTGTGACTAATGATGGGGTATTTGATTATTTTTCGCGCTATAACGGAGCGACATACAACAAAGTTGCTAGGAGAATCGTATGCCCCCCATTACTACTCTCATGTATGACACTTTGAAAAACCTGTCGGACCATGAACATCGAGACCACGCAGAAATACGCCAAACCCTCTATGATCGCCTCGAGCTATCGCGCGAGCAACAATTGGCCTTATACTCAAACGTATTAGGCCCTGCTAGCGCAGGTCGCTATGAAAACCCGCAAGACATCGATAACGCCGTGAGCGCCGCGATAAAAATTATCAGTAAATAAATCATTCGGTCAGTCGGCTATGAATACGACTGACCTTGCTCTGCTATACCTTCTTGACAGATTTCGCTTAACCTCAGCTTTAGGCCTTCTTAACGAACTTGGCCGTGATCATCATGTCACCCGCACCATCCACTTTGCAATCAAGCTGATGATCTTTGCCTTCAACAATACGCTTGATGACCGCTTTGGTACCAATCTTTAACACCAGTGAGCTGCCTTTTACTTTCAGGTCTTTAGCCAACGTCACTTTATCGCCTTCCAACAACGCAGTGCCGTTCGCGTCTTTCATCAACAGGGATTCATCCACTTCTGTCGGATTCCACTCATGGCCACACTCTGGACACACGAGGTTTTCTTGATCTTGATAAACGTATTCAGACTGACAATTAGGACATGGAGGGAAAGACATAAGTTACCATTGGTTATCGAAAAACGAGGCACTATGGTAAAGGCTTACAGAGGATTACGCGAGAGCTGGCAAAAAAATCTCTACAAAAATACAGAGAAAAAGGCAGGCCAGATAAAAATAATGCATAGAAAGTCGCCCTTCTATGCATTGATATAACGTTAAGCAAAAAACGAATTAAACGTAGTAAGCTTCAACAGTACCTTTTAGCGTGATCAGCATTGGCTGACCCCAACGGTCTTTTGCTTTCGGTGAAGGGATTTTTACCCAACCTTCACTGATGCAGTATTCTTCAACATCGTTACGCTCTTTGCCATTTAGACGAATACCGATCTGATGCTGGAAGCACTCTTCTACAAAGAATTGGCTGCGTGGGTTACCTGCAAGGCGATCAGGTAAAGCTGGCTTTGAGTTGTTGTCGCTCATTTTCATGACCTACATTTGAGTTAATAGTGCCGCATTGTAGTCAATACCAAGCGGGGTCTCAAGTCAGTTTCGCGCTGCATTAACTCTCGCTTCTTGGTCGAAAGTGACGCTTCCCTCTGATGAACTACTTGGCCTACCCTATTACCCTGCGCTAAAAACGCAAGCAGTGATCAAAAATATAGATGAGTTTCAAGCATGGGCGGGCGGGTTCTAAATAACGTCTTCACAAAAACGAAACAGGTATCCATCTGGGCTTTGAACGATAAACTGAGTTTGCGTGGCAACGCTATCGCCCACCGTGTATGACTTGCTTTCTAATGGCAGGTAAACGACATCTGGCGCTTTGGATTGCACTCTCGCGTACAGTGAAGCAATATCACTCACATCCCACTGAAAGTTTATCCCTCTGCCAAACGGATATTCCAAATAGCCCGTTACCCATTTTCGAGAGTCACCCGGCGTATGAGGACAAGAGATATAGTCCATTTTAATAGCAAATTTCAGCTTACGAACAAGGTCTGCGGTAAACAAGATTCCGCCAGGTACAACAGTAATGATCACAGCCTCACTGAACTGGCTATTTAGCTTGTCAGCAACGATCTCTACGCCCTGTTGAATCTGTTGTTCACTTAAGACTAATTCACCGATATGTGCAGAATCCATGATGATTTCCTAATTCTGTTACGATTAAAACTGCAGGCCCAATGAGATTAACGCATCTTCACATTGCGAGGCACTATTAAACTGGATGGCCGCTATCCCCACCGCTTCTGCTCCCGTGACGTTATAAGGCATGTCATCGATGAACACGGTTTCTGAAGCTGCTAACGCATACTGACTCAAAAGTGACTGGTATATTTCAGGTTGAGGTTTCAATAAACCCACTTCAGCCGAAACAATCGCGCCCTCAAACAACGGCCAAAACGAATAGGTCGCTTTTAAGTGTGACACGATTTCATGAACATTGTCCGTTAAGGCAAAGACTCTATAACCCGCAGCCTGACAGCGTTCAATCAGCTCCACTGCCCCATAGATAAGTATTTGAGTATGCTTGATGTAGTAAAACAGGCGTTCACATTCCAACTCTGAGAAACCCAGAGCTTGTTGATAATGAGCTTTAGCATCATTTTCTGAGATCTGTCCTTTATTCAAACTTAACCAAGTTTCAGACTGAAATATAGATTTTACTTGTGCTTCAACCGAGTCGCTGTCTCCAAAGGTTAGCCGCACAATCTCAGCTGGAGCCCAACGAACAACCACATTACCAATGTCGAAAACAACATTTTTGATACTATATGAATCCACTTTGTACTCCTTTACCTAGCCAAATTAGGGCAAGCCGCAAAACTTATCCTACCAGCCTTTCCCAAAACGCGCACTGCATACACCAACGCCCAACAACACGGTTTACTTAATCCGTTCAGATAAAGTGTCGTGACAGCGATATGTATCCTTGTTGGTTAGGCTAAAAAAGTGACTATCCATCATGGTGACAGACAGAATCCTATTAAACACTGAATGTAGACCTGCTGTCCGATCCACTGTTGTCAGCGGTAGCTAATGTTGACAACAGTGGAAGTCCATGTTGCCCAATTTAGCAGCTTACAACACTACCAATACACTCGAATTTACCACCGAAATCACTGAAGCTAGATCGAGTTAAAAATGCCAAGCGTTGGCTGTCTGCTTAAATGCTGTTAGTTGCCTAGCTCAAAGCCTAGTGCTAACATTTGTACACACACCAACAAAGGAATAAATCATGGACACTAGAATTCAATTTCGTGTTGATGAAGAAACAAAACGCCTAGCTCAACAAATGGCGGAGAGCCAAGGTCGCACTCTGAGTGACGCATGCCGTGAACTTACTGAGCAACTCGCTGAACAACAAAGAAAAACATTATCTCACGATGCATGGCTAACTGAACAAGTAAACCTAGCATTTGAGAAGTTTGACTCAGGGAAGTCCGTTTTCGTCGAGCACCAAACTGCTAAATCTCGAATGGAAGAGCGCAAAGCCAGAATCCGTAATCGAGGTAAGCAATGATTTTATGGGAAGAAGAGTCACTTAATGATCGTGAAAAGATCTTCGAGTTTCTCTATGACTTCAACCCTGATGCAGCAGAAAAGACTGACTACCTGATTGAAGCAAAAGTAGAAAAATTCCTTGAACAACCTTTAATGGGTGTACAACGAGATGGCATCCGCGGACGATTACTCATTATTCCTGAGATTTCGATGATTGTCTCTTACTGGGTCGAGGGCGATATCATCCGAGTTATGCGTGTACTCCACCAGAAACAAAAATTTCCTACGGATTGATTGTTTCCTCTGGGGAACTAACGCCGAATTAAGTGGTGAGCAACGCACGACCACTGAACTTAACCCATTGTGCCGTAAAATAATATGGGCATTATTAACGACTGATAACGAGTATAAAGCTAACTATATAAGCGGTTAGCCCTTACCGAGTCAAAGCAATAGCAATTGATGGCAATAAGGTCAGACCGAGATGCTAGAACCAGTTTAATTTGGAAGTTACAAATACTGTCTAACGAATAAGGTCGGCATCAAGCGAATATCATCAGGGTGACGGAAAGAGTCCGATGAAAAACCGAATATAGACCAATTAAGGGGTGATCAACACTACCCCCTACCTAAAGCAATGTGCCATAAACACTAAAATTCAAGCAGAAGCAAAAATGCCAAGCGTTGCGAATCACTCTTAAATACTTGTTATATTCGTAGGCTATTGATTAAAAATATGTTCTACCGTTTTCATTGGTAAAAACATACGAATACGCCCATTATGCTCACACAAGACTTCAAAGCCAAACTTCGTGTAGAACGCTTCAGCAGAATCTGTCAGACAGTCGACAACAATTGCGTAGGCCCTCATGTGATGATTCACTTCCCACAAGTACTTCAGCGCACGAATTAGACTAACCTTTCCGAGCCCAGAGCCATGAAACTCCTTGTGCACAGCTAATTGAGCCAAAAGAAAAACAGGGACTGGATACCTAGGAAGTTTCTTATCTGATTGTGCCGGTAATGTTTCTCGGCTAATTGAACTCGGGGCAACACTATAAAATGCACAAATAGCGAATTTTTGATTTATCAGTGGTTGGGCACTAGGTAAAACCATTGTTCGGCTAATACCTGCTTGCATGTGCTTTGCAGCTTGAGTTTTGATAAATGCGTTTAACTCATGCTCACCACAGTCGAATGAGTTGCGGTCATGCTTTGATTTACTAAGTTCTACGAACTCTTTACCCCAACTCACTTAATACCGCTCTCATCTGTAAATTTGGCAGCTTCAAGCAACGCTTGGTTCGGTGCTTTTGCTTTATTGCATGCAGCCATAAACTCGTCAAAGACACTGTCTTTAACCATAATACTTTGATGCTCCTCAATAACGTGAGTCGCATCTTCGTCCATAAGCCTCACTACATATTCAGTGAGACTTTTTAAACCAAGTAAAGCCGATGCTTTTTCGGCTTTTGCCTTGATCTCTTCATCAAGGCGGATATCTAAACGTGCTGTTGCCATAACCCCTCCTATGTACGGATTCATTCCGTAACCTGAAAGATTATAGTGCAAACTTAAAGTACATTCAATTTGTACGGATATTTTACGGAACGAGAGAGAATATAACGCCTTGCTAACAAGCGACAACGCAATGCCACTTAACTTGAATATTATGCCCTAAACACGGAGTCTAAACTGTGAGTTGAGTTCGCCAAGCGTTAGGAGTCTTTGTTAAGCAACTTGTTATACCGCTTGGTTGAGACTAAAATGACCCAAATAAAGACCACTTAAGAGACTGAATATATGACCACTAGAATTTTGGCAGATGTTGCTGCAAGCATTACCGAGTTGAAAGCTAACCCTATGAAAGTCGCAACTAGCGCGTATGGCGAACCTGTTGCTGTATTAAACCGAAATGAACCAGCTTTTTATTGCGTACCTGCCGAAGCGTACGAAATGATGATGGACAGACTCGAAGATCTTGAGCTATTAGCTATCGCTAAAGAGCGTGAAGCTGAAGAGAGCATTTCGGTAAATATTGATGACCTATAAACTCGACTTTAAAAAGAGTGCGATCAAAGAGTGGAAAAAGCTTGGCTCGACTTTGCAACAACAATTTAAGAAAAAGTTAATCGAGCGCATAGAGAACCCACATGTTCCGGCTTCAAAGCTTTCTGGAGCGGACAACATGTATAAAATTAAACTTCGTCAATCGGGCTACCGTCTCGTCTATAAAGTTGAAGACGATGTCATCATTGTAACCGTCTTAGCCGTTGGGAAACGCGAACGTAGCGATGTTTACCGTAAAGCCATGAAAAGGTTGGATGATTGATTGTGGCATAACGCCGCGTTAAGTGGTGAGCAACGCTACCACCTTGCCTAAACTATTGTGCCGTAAACACTAAAGCTGAATCAAACCGAAAATGCCAAGCGTTGGGAATCCGTCTTAGTCGTTTGTTATACACAAAATATTACTCGATACTCAGTTGGAAAAAGACTGTACTTCCAGATCTGTTAGGTAGCGCCACTGACCAACATCAACATCTAAACAGACAGCACCAATTGCCTCTCGATGAAGCGAAACAACACGATTACCAACAGCAGAAAACATCCGCTTTACTTGATGAAACTTACCCTCTGTAATCGTTAAAAGCACTTCTTGAGGACTTACAATTTCTAATTTGGCAGGTCTCGTTAATTTCTGTTCACCTTGTAAAAGAATACCCTGTTGGAACTTGGAAGCTACATCCTCAGCGATCGGGCGCGAAAGCCCAACACGATAGACCTTTCGGCATTCTTTTGTTGGTGTGGTGATATTGAAAGACCACCGACCATCATCAGTGATTAGAACTAAACCCGTAGTGTCCGCATCCAAGCGACCAGCTATATGCAGTTCAGACACATGCTCAACTTCTAGGTAGTTAAATACAGACGGGTAAACTTCATCAATATTGGAGCATATAGTTCCTGCGGGTTTGTGCATCAGTATGTAGCGAAAATCGCGCGCCTTTAACTGAGCACCATTGAGCAAAATCGTATTGCTTTCATGTACCTGATTAGCTTCATTTTCGACTACGTGTCCATTAACACTGACTTGACCAGCGTTGATCCGTTGAACTACTTCGATTTTAGTGAGTTCAGTACTCTTCAGTATAAATTTATCGAGACGCATTATCAGCCAAATTCAAGTTAAGTGAGAACCGTACATTATCCAACCCCGATAGAAACAATCAAGAATTGACCGATAAATTAGTGGTTTATGAGCTTTTGTGTATAACGCCCGCTCAAGGGGTGAGTGAACGTGTGCCATGTCTGAGCGAAGCGAGTTCGGCACACGTTTACGAATGCCACTTGAAGCGTTTGTTAGGCTAATCTCACCTAGCACGGAAATGAGCGCTGTAAAACTATAGGTATTTTATCGAATGAGCCTGCTACTTCTACTGTTACTTTGCTTCCTAATTTCATTGATGTTTGGCCATTTCGAGCTGGAAAGATATCCTCGCTATACAACAGTAAGACGACATGAAAGAAAAGGCACTAGGGGCGTAAGACAACATCAACGTCGTATCTCTGATGGAACTCGTATCATTTGGGTTCCACACAAAAAAACTCCAAAAGCGAACACTTTTAGCCGCAATAGACCATATGAAAAACAGCCACCCGATATTGCAAAGCCTGACAGCGGTTCTATAGAGCAAAACACAGTTAACACCGATGAATTTGACTTAAAAAGCGAGCACGGCAAACGATTTTTAATGCTATCTGTAGATAATAAATTGCGAATTTTCGACAGAACCGTTCCTCACACGGATGAGAGAGTGGTGTACCTGTTTAATAATGCTTCGCATGAAAAACTAGCCTATCCGTTAAAAGAACTAACAAAGGACAGAGTGGAAGATGCTACGCATAGGTTTTCAGAAAAAAACTTCGAACGATTGCAAACAAGCAAGGGGGAAGTGAACTCCAAAAACGATGAATCTCCCACTTTTAAAGCAAAAAAGAGTCCACCAAAATTTAAGACATATTACCCATCACCAACACCTAACCGTAATCAAAATGGCTATGGCAGCGGCTTTCTTCATAAAGATTAAAGTACTACGGGGTGAGCCTAACGCCCTGTCAAGGTGTGAGCAACGCAATACCGAAGCTTCTGCATACCACCTTAAACACAAAACGCAACGCATAGTAAAAATGCCACGCGTTGCGAATCACTCTTAAACAGTTTGTTAGTTTTTAATTACGTGCGGCTCTAAAGGCACTGAAACGTTATAGATTACAAGGCATGCAACTAGTAATGCGATAATTACACCAATTACGCCCACTCTTTTTGAGTTAACGAATGAAGGCTCACCAACCTTAACTCTCTCCCATTCCTCTTTTAACGTCAGTTGGGCAAAGTCACGAATGCTATCAACCATTTCTACTGACTCTTCCCACTTACCTTTACTCGCAAGGTTTTTTGATTGCACGAGGCAATTACGCAAATCTTTTTGGTGTTTGCTTTTATCATCAGGGTTTAGACGCATCATGATATTTGAATAGGCAATTGCAAGTGCTTGATGTTCTTCCTTTGTCTCCATCGAACGAGCTAAAACATCCACTGAATCTCCATGCTTCTGCTCCATAGCCCAATATATTTCTTCCGTTGCGACCAGAGCTGAAATGTACTTTGAAATATCATCTCGCAGTGCATCAATCCAGTTCTGTCGTAATTGAGATATTTGCTGCTCTTTGGTTAAAACTAAACTAAGAAACGAGAATGCACCCGCTATAAGGGCAGCAATAACAACCCCCACAGGCACAAGCATATTAACTGGGATTTCACTCATAACTTTCCTTAAAAACTAACGCCCAATTAAGGGGTGAGCAACGCTACCACCCAAACTGAAAGCATTGTGCCATAAACGCTAAATTTGAAGTAGAACCAAAAATGCCAAGCGTTGGGAATCCCTCTTAAATTGTTTGTTAAGTGTATAGTCGATCACTCAAAGTAGGTTGGGTTTTGACGTTCATATGCTTTGAATGGATCTTTCTCTCGGGTCAATTTATACAATTGAAGATCTAAATTCATGCCTTTGTGATTTGTTATATTAGAAGTTTTCTCAGTTACTGTATAAGTAACTCGTTTATACTTATCACTCTCAAAAAGTACAAGGTAGGGAACCATTTTTTCTACCGATTTAGGGATCGCTAGATACATTTCTGTAGTAATAAAATCTGTCGAGTTAAACGGAACATCTGCATCGAGTTCTACTTGATCTTCACTATTAAACCTAAGTTTCTCCATAGCATGCACTGAAGCAAGATTAGCTTTAGGATAGTAACTAATTTTTGCAAGTGGACTTTTAACGTCAAGCTTTGACTCCAGTATCGCACGGTAGTCACCCGAAAACGAAAGGTAAATATTACTAGCGTATTGATTCTTATCAAGAACTACATTTTCATCATTAAACAAATTAGATCTATCGACTATAATCAGCCCTTGATATCTTAACTGCTTCCAATATTCAGGCACAGATAGGTCACTGAATACGTAATCTTCTGGCCAATAATGGGCATAGAAACCTTCAGTCACTGAATTACACTGAATGGAAAAATATTTTAAAAACTCCACATTATTTCCATGGGAGCTTTCCAACTCGTTGCTGTTACACAACTCAAAGTTATTATTTAAACCCACATCATCAACGATCTTCCCAATAACTGAACTTTCGTCAGTTAGAGCTTGCTTATACAGAACATGAATATTCAGCTCATCTATTTTGCCAACTGACTTCAATATATGTTGACTAGTTTCAATATTTGAACTCAAGTCATCAATTATTGAGTTCATTTTATCTATACTTTGCCTATACTGCTCTTCTCGATTTGAAGCTAATGTTTCTTGTTCTTTGTTTTCAACACCTTGTACAATAAGGGTTAAAACCAAAGTGATAACAATTAAACTAACGAGAGTTTTACCAGCAATACTAACTTTCTTGTTCTCACCCTCTCCGTTATAGACATCTAAAAAAGTACCAATAGCACCAGCCAAAGCGGTGACAAGGATAAGTAGATACTTGAGTTCAATCACGCTAGCCTCCGTACTTAACATTAACACTTAACTATAGCAGTTCATACACTTAACGCCCTGTCAAGGTGTGAGCAACGCAATACCGGTGCTACCGCATACCACCTTAAACACTAAAACCAACGCATAGTAAAAATGCCACGCGTTGCGAATCACTCTTAAACAGTTTGTTAGCCAGCTGGCCCAAAGTGTATTTCCCTATGGCAGTTGGGGCAGAGACTTATTACATTTTCAAGGCTGTCTAAGCCGCCCTGCGACAACGGTATTATATGGTGAACCTCTAAGTACGGCTCTCCATTGGAACGCTTAATAAAGGGCGCTTTTTCTTTGCACTTTTCGCAAAAGCCTTCTGCTCTATATAATGCTTCCGCGACAACATCAGGGTCTCTACGATAATCCTGAACCAGTCTATAAACGACTTTCGGTTTAGTAGATCTAAAGGCCAACCTTCTTTGACGGTTTTCTGAACTATCATCAAGTGACTCATTTACTTCATTTTCGAAGGTAACTTTATATTCGGCTTGTGATTCTTTGATTGTTTCATTTGCTGTTGGGAACAACTTATCCTGAGCCACAAATCTGATAAATGCCTTAGCATTGATTTCATCAAACGTTTGAACAAGTCCAATATGGACGTTTCTAAGTTTTTGATTCGAAGCTTTACTGATAACAAACAGTGGAATCTTGGATTCAAAGCAGTTTTTTAGCGCTTGTATTTCATTTTGATCATGACTTCCATTTCTGTTTGTATTCGGAAAATCATAATCGATGCCCTTTGACGACATGTTATCACTGTAGTTTTTACCGGTGTGCAAGATACTAACTGCAACTCCGCTCGATGGAGAAACTACGCCCCTTGTTACATCTGAGTTAACCCATACTCCAGCCGCACCACCATAGATACCCAAGTCTCTCAACTTAGAAGGCTTTACATCAATTGCAATGTCTACATAGCTGATCGCATTGAAAAGTCGTTGTCTTCTTTCTATTTCTTTTATTATCAACGTAATTCCCATTTTCTTTGTTGCTGGCTAACGCCCTGTTAAGGTGTGAGCAACGCAATACCTAAGCAACCGCATACCACCTTAAACACTAAACACAACGCATAGTAAAAATGCCACGCGTTGCGAATCACTCTTGAACAGTTTGTTATATGCGCACTTGCGGGTTAGGGTTGGTTTTTGAAATGAATGCTGCTCCTAAGAGCATTGGTCTGTACTCAAAATGAAATCCATCTAGCCCAGTATTTCCATAGCCATAAAGCTCTGCCGCATACAAACCATTAGTAATATCTCTAAACAATGACGCATCAAAAAATTGCCCACTTTCTAGTAACAACCAACAGTGAACTTTCTGCGATGCATCTGAAACACCAGTATTTAACTGATCTTTCAGCGTACCTAAGTCGCATCCCATGTGTGGCTGACCATTAACAAGTACATCGCCAAAAACCAATTCCGATTTATACCCTTGTTGGGCAAATGCTTCTTTTAGATGTGAATGCACATACAAACAAGCCCCTGCCATATGGTCGTAATTTAACTTAGGTTGTACGCTATCAATGATTTGAAACAACGCTTCCATGTCTTGACGAGTAAGTGCTCTATAATCAGGAATTGACGGAGACAAGCCTAATAGCTCAGATTCACCTAGAGCCAACTCAAGACTCATAACATGATGTTCATGTTTCTCTCTAATATTTTTAAACATATCACTCTCTAAATTTAAACGACTAGCATATAACGCCGCAATAAGCGGTGAATGAACGCGTGCTATGTTTGAGCGTAAGCGAGTCGGCACGCGTTCATAAATCCGACTTAATTGCTTTGTTAGGCCATCGCGTCCAATTCAGCTTCTGTTGTATATAATCCAGTATGAGTGCCATTATTTATTGATATTAATGACTCTCGTAAAAGTTTATATTTATCCGAAGTGTAAAAATCAGGCGATGTTATGTGGGTAAATAAATTATACGGTTTATCTTTAACTGGAGACTCATTGAGATAAAAACCCTCAAAATCTGGATTGTGCACAACCGTTTTAACTCTTCCATTTGTTTTATTTGCTTCAGTTCTGATACTGACATTTATTGTCCACATCGCATTTTTAGCTCCATCGGATCTTAACTTTGTATCTAGGTCGTGCACTGCAATTGCAGAAGCTTGAAACTGGTCAAATATTTTTATAAAAGTTGGGATATTGGCTTTACCACGACAGTTGATTACACAGTGAGAACCCTCAAATTGGCTATCTTCAATAATATGCTGATACGCTAAATACTCTGTATCACCTTCGACTAAAATTGAATTGTCATAGAAGAAAAACTCATTAACTGTAGGACAGCAACGATTCAACATTTTTAAATTATCTTTTTCTTGAGTGCTAAAGTTGGCTTTATCCGTTTGAAAGTAGTAAACACCGGCCGAAGTATTGGAAACCTTTATTAAAGTTGTATGGTCTTGGGTTAAGTCAATGAATATAGGCGAATGAGTTGTACATATAACCTGCCAACCTTCTACTTCTGCTAGCGCATAAATAGCTTTTCGTGCAGCTCTAATGATTGAAGGGTGGAGGTTAATTTCAGGCTCATCTAAAAGCAAAACTTTAGGGGCATCATTGCTAATTACTTTTGTACCTTTTTTAAACTTACCTTCACTACAGAGTGCATTGATTGCCGACCATAGGAAAGCTCTCTGCACCCCTGTCCCTTGGTGAGCTAAAGCAGCTGAATGACCATTAGATTCAATATAGAATTTACTTCCATCTTTAATTGCGTCCTCAGCTTTGAATTTGCCGACTCCTGTTTCAAAGCCAACTTTGACACCACCAAAAAGTTTATTTATCTCAGATTCTATTTTCCCGTTTAGTTGACTAATATCACCTGAAATCTCTGCCTCCACTTCTTTTGCCAGCTTTTCAATTTCGGCTACTATTCCAGCTACTTTACTTTTATCATCTTTTAGTTTTTTGGCAGCATTCTTTGAAGCTAGCTCTTTTACAACTTTTTCAAGTGCGTCATAGCCATCATTAGGGTTGACACGAATAGGGACTGGTAACCTACTTTGGAGGATTGTATTCCACCCTCCTGCACCACCTTTTTTCCAATCAGAGAGTTGGTTACTAAAACTATATTTTGTACCTTTCTCATCAGCCTTGTCCCACCTAATTTGAAATTTTGCACAATCTCCAAACTCAGGGTCTGCCGCTAAGAACCACTCTTGACCTAGAGCATCAATATCGTCCTGAGAGATATCGGTAAAAACACCTGTAATACAAATAGGTCTTCCGTCATTTCTACCGTGAAAATGATCTATCGTTAAAGCTGTACCCATTGATACATATGCTTCATAAGCATCTAATACCGTGGACTTGCAGCTATTATTCGGGCCAATCAAGACAACAATATTGTCGATGAGAATCTTGACCTCATCATCAATGCCTTTAAAGTTCTCTATTAGTAGTGCTGATAACTTCATTGAAACTCTCCATGTTATTTTGGTTGGCCTAACGCCTTGCTAACAAGCGACAACGCGATGCCACTTAACTTGAATATTGTGCCTTAAACACAGAAATTAAATTGCGACTGAGATCGCCAAGCGTTAGGAGTCTTTGTTAAGCAATTTGTTAGGTTTTTACTCGCCGCCTAGGCTTTTCCAGTCAGTAAGTTTCAACCGTTTATGCTGAATATAGAAATACAAAGCCATTGTAGTACCGAAAAGAGTTCCCGCAATTGATGACCAAACAACGGCTTCAGCAATCGACTTACCCTCAGACCCCCAAGAAAATAGCCACATCAATATCCCATATATTGGAGTGAAGGATATAAAGGATAGGGAAACATTTGCCACAAAAGAACGATAGTAAGGGGGTGGTTGTTTGCAACCAATCATCTTCAACAATTTGTCGTTTGGTGGGTTATAGTTAGATTTCCACACTCCCTTATTGTTTAGCTCTTCATGAGCAGCTTTCAGTTTTCTTTCGTAATCCATTATGAATTTCCATTTCCAAAAAGTTAATTGGCTTAATTAAACCTAACGCTTTATATACGGCAACAAGCCGTCTAACCCACGAGCTTTCTGCCACCTATTACTTGTGCTAACTTGTGAGCTAGTGCCTAAGAGCCCCTGCAAATCAGATTGTTAGCGAGTGAGCCATTATGACACTTGTCGCATTACACGGCAAATTGCCGTCTATCTGCAATATGGCGGCTTAGACTGATGATTATGGTTTTAATCGACAACATTCATTAGATGAAGATTCAATCTCCTTTTTTACAACACATCGTTGATTTCATGTACTCCAGACACTATGCCAAACGCACAGTCGAGGCTTACGTGTATTGGACAAAGCAATATATCCTGTTTCACGATAAGCAACATCCTCGCTCACTGAGTGATAAGCATGTAGAGCAGTTTCTATCTCATCTTTCAATCAATAGAAATGTATCAGCCAACACTCAAGCCCAAGCATTGAATGCTCTCGTTTTTGTCTATGAGCATATTCTTCATCAACCAATTAAAGTCGATATGAGATTCAGAAAAGCAACCAAGCAGAAAAAGTTGCCTATCGTATTAACGAAGCGAGAGATACGAGCACTTCTAGATCATGTGAAGCCAGCATGGTTGCTGCCAGTACAACTCATGTATGGTTCTGGATTAAGAGTCAATGAATGTGTCAGGCTAAGATATGGGGATATTGATTTCGACTTTTATGCGTTAAGGATTCATCTTTCAAAAGGTAACAAGAGCCGAATCGTGACTCTAGCAAAAGAGCTATGCCCCGCACTTTACCAGCAAAGAGAAGTGGTTCAGCGTCTATGGCAGACGGACTCAAAGCAATCCGACTATGCTGGTGCTTCAATGCCCAATGCACTTGAGAGAAAATATCCCGGTGCGAACAAAACGCTGAGCTGGCAGTTTCTATTTCCTTCTCATAAGTTGAGTATTGACCCGATATCAAAAGTGCAGCGCAGGCATCATATCGATGTCACGACAATTCAAAGAGCAATCAAAGCCGCGGCAAAACGTGCCAATATCACTAAACCCGTCACCTCTCATACCTTAAGACATTCATTCGCCACTCACTTACTCGAAAGCGGGGCCGATATTCGAACGGTTCAGGAGCAGCTCGGCCATACTGACGTCAAAACCACTCAAATTTACACGCATGTGCTAGAACGAGGAGCAAATGGTGTCGTCAGCCCTTTGAGTCACCTATAACTTGCTTGCTCTTGGCTCTAGAGTTAAAACCACTTCAACTTGTCATGCAAAGACGTCACACTACCTACCACAATCAACGCTGGGCTGATGGCCTGTTCGGCTAAATCCCCCAACTCTGATAGCTTGCCAGTGAATACGCGCTGCTCTTTGCGAGTGCCGTTTTCGATAATCGCACACGGCATGTTGATATCAATACCCTGCTCAATCAAATTGGCTTGAATATGACGACACTGCTTCAAGCCCATATAAAACACCAGCGTATTGTTTGGCTGTGCCAGTGATGACCACTGAATTTCTTGTCCGTTCTTTTGAATGTGACCGGTAATGAACTGCACACTCTGTGCGTGATCACGGTGAGTCAATGGAATGCCTGCGTAAGAGGTCGCGCCTGCCGCTGCCGTAATTCCCGGAACGACTTCAAAGGAGATGTTGTGCTCAGCGAGCTCTTCAAGCTCTTCACCGCCACGACCGAAGATGAATGAGTCGCCGCCTTTTAGACGCACAACACGCTTACCTTCGAGGGCTTTTTCTACCAAGATTTGATTGATTTGGTCTTGAGGAACGCAGTGAAAATCCAGTTGTTTGCCAACGTAAATACGCTCAGCCGTGTCATTGGCTATCGCAAGAATCTCTTCTGAGACCAAACGGTCATACACCAAGACTTCCGCTTGTTGAATAACGCGATAGCCTTTCACAGTTAACAAATCAGGATCGCCAGGGCCCGCTCCAACCAAAGAAACAAATCCGCCTTGACTTGCTTGAACTGCGTTTGTAGACATAGGAACAACTCTTAAAAATTAACTATAAAAAGTGACAATCGACAATGGCTCTTTTGAGATCATCACTTGTTATAGTCAATCAGCCCCACACAAAGTGAGGCTGAGGCACTTGAATTCGAGATTATTTTGCGCTGAACGCAGGTGTTGCTTCTACTTTCTCTTCTTTCGCATCTAGAGATGGTGCTGTTTTCGCGTGTGTTAGGTATAGAGGCACACATGTGAACAGTAGACCACCAACGATGTTACCTAGAATGGTTGGGATTAGGTTAAAGTTCAACCATGTCGCAACACCAAAATCTGCACCTAGCATCATGCCTAGTGGGAAAAGGAACATGTTTACAACCGCGTGTTCAAATACCAACGCGAAGAAGATGAAGATTGGGAACCACATTGCAGCGATACGACCACTTAGGCGACGCGCTGTCATGTTACCAATCACACCTAGACACACCATTAGGTTACATAGAATACCGCGTACAAAACAGGTGATCCAACCGTCAACGCCCAGTGACTCAAAGCCTGCTGAGCGAGCTGTTGATGCGTTGATGATAGTTTTTGCTACTGCACCGCCGTCGTTAGTGAAGTTTGACGTTAGTGAAAGCGCGATGATGTAAGCGATAAAGATAGAGCCGACCAAGTTACCAAGACCAACAAGACCCCAACAACGTAGAACGCGACCCCAAGAGATACCTGGGCGGTTTTCAAATTTCGCTAGAGGTGCTAGACCAAATACACCCGTTACTAGGTCGTAACCCATGATGCTTAGAATAACAAAGCCCACAGGGAACACCATTGCACCCACCACACCGATACCGGTTTGCGTGATGGTTGTCAGTGCAAGTACTACCGCCAGTGAAAGGATGATACCAGCCATGAAGCCACGGATAAGCAAGTCACGCGTGTGCGTTTTCGTTTTTGCTTCGCCAACGTTTATCATCGTTTGCACGAATTCAGCAGGTTTAAAGTCAGACATCATTGTCTCTCCATAAAGTATTAAGATAAAAGTTTAAAAGTGAATAGGGAAAGGCTCCCAGCTTTCGCGACCCTACATCTACCAAAGCAGGGAACCTTTAATCTATTGACTCTTACGAGAACTCTCTACAAAGAGAAGGTTCGAGGATGAAGGTGAAAGGTCGGAGATTACGCCTCTTCCTTCATCCTCTGGCCTTCCGCCTTTATTAACCGGCGATCTCTACCGAGCCTTTAACAACGCGCGCTTTAAACGCTTTCACGTTGAAGCGCTCATCTTCCATGCATGCGCCTGTGGCTAGGTTAAAGTGTTGTTTCTTAAGCGGGCTAGCCACCCAAAGCTCGCCTTTGTGCTCGCCGATAAGGCCGCGTGATAACACGTTTGAGCGAGCAAATGGGTCCATATTGCTGATCGCAAACACTTCTTCCGCTTCTGAAGGGCGGAACACCGCCACTTGTTGGTCTTTCACTAGAGCACAAACGCCAGTACCCGGTACGATGTCTGTGATGTCACATACTTTTTCAAATGCCATGATGATGACTCCGCTCTTATTCAGTCACTGCTACGTGAAGGATGTCGCCCTTCGCCTCTGGGTGTTTCTCTGTGTAAGTTGCAGGGCGGTGCTGGGCACGCTCGTCAACAAACATCACGTTGTCATCACGCTTATCTGAGTTGATGAAGTGTGAGAAACGCTTTAGCTGAGACTCATCGTTGATGGTATCCGTCCACTCACAACGGAACTCTTCAACCAACTTAGCCACGTCAGTTTCTAGTTGCTCGTTGATACCAAGCTTATCTTCAACAATCACTTCACGTAGGTAGTCAACACCACCTTCCATGTTCTCTAGCCATACTGATGTGCGCTGTAGTGGCGCAGCCGTACGGATGTAGAACATCATGAAACGGTCGATGTATTTGATTAGCGTTGCTTCGTCTAGGTCACTTGCTAGCAGGTCAGCGTGGCGTGGCTTCATACCACCGTTACCACATACATACATATTCCAGCCTGCATCGGTCGCGATGATGCCAAGATCTTTACCTTGTGCTTCCGCACATTCACGAGTACAGCCAGACACACCAAATTTCATCTTATGCGGAGTACGGATGCCTTTGTAACGGTTCTCGATCATCACTCCTAGGCCAACAGAGTCTTGAACACCGTAGCGACACCAAGTTGAACCGACACATGTCTTAGCCATACGCAGTGCTTTCGCATACGCTTGACCTGTTTCGTAACCTGCTGCAACCAGTTTCTTCCAGATAGCTGGAAGGTCATCTTTTTGCGCACCAAATAGACCGATACGCTGCGCGCCCGTCACTTTGGTGTAAAGGTTGTATTCCGCTGCCACTTCTGCCAGCACTTTCAATGCTTTTGGTGTGACTTCACCACCCGCCATACGAGGGATAACAGAGTAAGTACCGTCTTTTTGCATGTTACCTAGGAAGTTATCGTTGGTATCGTGCAGCTTAACCAGTTGTGGTTTAAGGATGTGCTCACCCCAGCAAGACGCCAAAATAGAACCCACTGCAGGTTTACACACTTCACAGCCGTAGCCTTGACCATACTTCTCAAGAAGCTCATCAAACGTTTTGATCTCTTCGATGCGAATTAGGTGGAACAGCTCTTGGCGAGAATAAGCAAAGTGCTCACAGATATCGTTCTTCACTTCGATGCCAGACTTTGCTAGCTCAGCATTAAGCACTGAAGTCACAAGAGGAATACAGCCGCCACAGCCAGTACCCGCACCGGTTGCTGCTTTAATGTCAGCAATCGTGTGGTGACCGTCAGCAACCGCTTGTGCTACTTTGCCTTTTGTCACATCAAAACATGAACAGATAACGGCACTTTCTGGTAGCGCGTCTGCGCCTAGTGTTGGCTTCTCTGCGCCTGCGTGCGCCGGAAGGATAAGCGTATCTGGATGTTCTGGTAAATCGATTTCGTTGAGCATAAGCTGAAGAAGGTCGCCATAGTCAGACGTATCGCCAACCATTACTGCACCAAGCAGTTTCTTGTTATCTTCAGAAACGATCAGACGCTTGTAAACTTCTTGCTCTTCGTTTTGGTAAACGTAGCTCTTACAACCTGGAGTACGACCATTCGCATCACCAATTGAGCCTACTTTCACGCCAAGAAGCTTAAGCTTCGCTGACATGTCCGCACCTTCAAACTTGCTATCGTTACCAAGAAGGTGATCAACCGCTACGGTTGCCATTTTGTAGCCAGGAGCTACTAGGCCATAGAACATCTCATTCCAAGACGCACACTCACCAATCGCATAGATGTTTTCATCAGACGTTTGTGAGTAGTCGTTGATCGCGATACCACCACGCGGTGCAACCTCTAGCTCCATTTGACGAGCGAGCTTGTCTTGTGGACGGATACCCGCAGAGAAAACAATAAAGTCAGTTTCAAGCTCAGTACCATCCGCAAAGCGCATTACGTTGCGTGCGTTTGTGCCTTCAGGTGCAATTTCAAGCGTGTTTTTGCTGGTGTGAACATTCACACCCATGCTTTCAATCTTATTGCGCAGTTGATTACCGCCCGCTTGATCTAACTGTTCAGCCATCAGCTTGGGAGCAAACTCGACAACGTGAGTCTCTACGCCCAACGCTTTGAGTGCGCCTGCCGCTTCAAGACCAAGTAGACCACCGCCGATAACCACACCGACTTTGCTCTTCTTCGAACACGCTTCAATCGCTTTTAGATCTTCAATGGTGCGGTAAACAAAACAGTCTTTGCTTTCACGGCCTTTAATTGGCGGTACAAACGGGAAAGAGCCCGTCGCCATGATCAGCTTATCGTACTGAATTTCGCGGCCAGAGCTTGAATAAACGGTACGCTTTTCACGGTTAACGTTAATCGCGCGTTCACCAAGTAAGACATTGATACCGTGTTTTTCGTAGAAGCCTTCTTTAACAAGTGAAAGCTCTTGTGCTGTATGGTGAGAAAAGTAAGAAGAAAGGTGGACACGGTCATAAGCGACGCGAGGCTCTTCACAAAAAACAGTAATGTCAAAGTTAGACACATCCGTCTTATCAACCAAATCTTCGAGATATCGGTGACCGACCATGCCGTTACCAATGACAACGAGTTTCATCTTGCTCATACGGGTTCCTGATAAATATTTAAACTGCAGGGGTGAACTGCATAACTGAACGCATTGTCATTTGTGAAAGAAAATTAACATATGATGTAAATCAATTACCGATAAATACTACCCTAAAGGGGTATGTTGAGTATTTTATCGACAGTATTTATCATAAAATACTACAAATAAGACTATTTAGTGAGATTGTCACTATAGGTAAGAAAGAATATTACAGCAGCTATTAATAGTTAGAAGCACGAAATATATACCACTACCTCCTTACTTAGTGAATGAAAATTCATTTAATCGTTTTCCATCTGCATAAAAAAAGGTAGCCTAAGCTACCCCTTTTGTATGATTGTTACAGTGAAAACGACTTATTTTTGTACTTTTTGAACCAGCAGTGAACCACCTACCATAGCGAGAACAAATAGCAGCATTTGGCCGTTACCAAACGATAAACTCGTGATCGCCGGACCTGGGCAGATCCCACTTAGCCCCCAACCGAGACCAAACAGCACCGCCCCGCCAATGAGTGGCTTATCAATTGCGCGTTTGATGCTAATTGAGAATGATTCAGCCGCAACGGGCTTGCTACGTGGTTTGATCAACAGTTGATAGCCTAGCACAAACACCGCCAAAGCACCGCCCATCACAAAGGCTAAACTTGGGTCCCACTCTCCGGCTAGATCAAGAAAGCCAATCACCTTATCAGGGTCGATCATTCCCGATAGCGACATACCAAAGCCAAACAACAGACCGGCGCTTAACGCAGACATTGAGAAGAGAAAGTTTGGTTTCATTATGCGCCTCCGAGGTGAAATCGAACAAACACAGTGATGATTGCCGTCGCCATAAAGGTGCACGTGGCGACAATAGAACGGACAGAGAAGCGCCCCATTCCGCAGATACCGTGCCCACTGGTGCAGCCGTTACCGATACGTGTGCCAGCACCCACCAGCAGACCCGCAGCCACAATCATCAACCAAGAGCCATTAGGCTGACTTGGGATCTCAACTCCCAACCAATAGGCGCTGATTGCGCCAGCTATCACCATTCCACTCAGAAATAGGGCTCGCCAGCCTTTGTCACTCTTATCTGAGCCAAACAGACCATTGGTGATGCCACTGATGCCGGCAATCTTGCCATTGATCAGTAGCAGTAACAGCGCTGATACGCCTAATAACATGCCTCCAAACAGGGAGAGCCAAGGAATCGAAAAACTCATAACACTTCTCTTATCGACAGAATACGGTATGGAAACTCGCGATGAGCCCTTCCACACGAGGATCAGCCAGTGAGTAAAACACTTGCTGCGATGATTTTCTCACTTTCACCAATTGATGGTTTCTCAGCACTGTTAGATGCTGTGAAAAGGCCGACTGGCTTAAGGATGAGTTTTTTTGCAGATCCGCCACGCATATCTCACCTTGTGTCAGTTGACACAACACCAACAGGCGATCAGGGTGTGCCATCACTTTAAGAATGTCCGCAGCTTCAGTGACTTTACCGCGCATTTCATTCAATTCGACACTGTCTGCTTGCATTTGATTACCTCAATACATCACTCATCAATAGTACAAAGCATACTCACCAAATTAAATTAGTCAATACTAATTTAGCAATGTTAAATTTAGCTTGTTTTTTATTAGACATTTCTAATTTAGTTGATTATGATTTTTGCACATCAAGATTATAGTGATACTGAAACGAAGAGGTTGTCCCATGACTAAAATTGTCATCATTGGTGGTGTAGCTGGCGGAGCATCAGCTGCAGCAAGAGCACGTCGCTTAAGTGAAGATGCTGAAATCATCATGTTTGAACGCTCACCTTTTGTCTCTTTTGCAAACTGCGGCCTGCCATATCATATTGGTGGTGATATCCAAGAGCGCAGCAAGCTATTGCTACAAACACCAGAGAGCTTCCTCGCCCGCTTTAACGTTGATGTACGTGTGACTTCGGAAGTCACTCACATCAACCGCGGTGACAAAACCGTTTCAGTCAAAAACCTGATTACTGGCGAAACCTATCAAGAAAGCTATGATTTTCTTCTGCTAAGCCCAGGTGCTGCTCCTGTGGTTCCACCTATTCCAGGGCTTAATAACCCATTGACCCACTCACTGCGCAATATCCCAGATATGGACCGAATCATTGCGACACTAAAAAACAAAGAGGTGAAACACGCCACGGTTGTCGGCGGTGGGTTTATCGGTCTAGAAATGATGGAGGCCTTCCATCAACTCGGTATTCAAACCACACTGCTTGAGATGGCAGATCAGGTAATGACCCCTGTTGATCGTGAAATGGCCGGTTTTGTTCATCAAGAAATTCGCGATAAAGGCATTGATCTAAAACTGAGTACTGCACTTTCGAGCGTCGAGTACATTGCAAGTGATGACTCCCTCACTCTAACACTGAGTAACAATGATCAAATCCAAACGGACGTATTGATCATGGCGATTGGTGTTCGCCCAGAAACCAAACTTGCTCAAGAGGCGGGGCTACAAATTGGTCAGCTTGGCGGGATCTATACCAATGACCAGATGCAAACCAGCGATCCTGCGATTTATGCCGTTGGCGATGCAATTGAAGAGAAAGACTTCATCACAGGTCAGCAAACGTTAGCCCCTCTGGCAGGCCCAGCTAACAGGCAGGGGCGTATGGCGGCAGACAATATGCTTGGCCGCAATGAGCACTATCAGGGCACTCAAGGTACGGCTATTTGTAAGGTGTTTGACCTTGCCGTTGCCTCAACGGGTAAGAATGAAAAGCAGTTGCTACGTGAAGGCATCGCCTTTGAAAAAGTGTATGTGCACACGGCAAGCCATGCGAGCTACTACCCAGGTGCAGAAACGGTCTCATTCAAGATGTTGTTTGACCCACAATCACGCAAGATACTTGGCGCGCAAGCCGTGGGTAAAGACGGTATCGATAAACGTATTGATGTGATGGCAGTAGCGCAACGTGCCGGTATGACCGTTGACCAACTTGAGCACCTTGAGCTGACCTACGCACCACCCTTTGGCAGTGCGAAAGATGTCATCAACCAAGCCGCATTTGTAGCCAATAACCTTATCAAAGGCGACATCAAAGCGATTCACTTCAATGAAATCGACAACCTCACAGCAGACCAAGTGCTGCTTGATGTGCGTAACCCAAGTGAGCTTGAAGATGTTGGTTTTATCGAAGGTGCACTGAATATTCCTGTCGATGAGCTGCGCCAACGCCTTGACGAGCTACCGAAAGACAAAGAGATTGTCATCTACTGTCAGGTCGGCCTGCGCGGTAATGTGGCGTATCGCCAACTGGTTAACTCTGGCTTTAAAGCGCGAAACCTGCTTGGTGGATACCGCACTTATAAATTTGCCCAAGCTTAACCAAGAAAGGGAGCATTTGCTCCCTTCTTCTCATTTCTGATCGCGTTACATTAATGAGAGCACCAGCCCTATTGAGATAAGCCCAACCCCTAGAGCGCGAGTCTTATACCACTGCTCCTTCAAGATATAGATCCCCATCAGCAGTCCAAACACAATACTGATTTGGCGCAATGCCACAACCAAGCTGACGTTTTCAGTCATGGTCATCGCAAACAGCACTAATCCATAGGTGGTGGCCATCATCACCCCAGCTACGGCGGAAGGCTTAATAATGGTCAACGCATTAGATAGCTCATGTCGATTACCAGATACCACAACCCAGACAATCATTGGAAAAAACATCGCCCAGAACTGCATACCGAGATAGAACACCGAAGAATATTGGTCAACGAGCAGATGCGAGGCGGCTTGATTCAAATGCAGCAACGCCTCTTTATCGATAATCGAATAGCCTGTTGTACCGATAGCGGCGACCACTGCCCATAGCACACCAAGGTTCATATAAGCCCTGACTCGCAACTCAGAAAATCGTGTTAACGGCACAAATAAACAACCCAGTGTAATGATTAAAAAGCCAATCCACTGCTGAGTCGAGAGTTCATAACCGAGTAAGAAGGTGCCATAACACACCATCAGCACTGGCAGAGCCCGCGCCATTGGGTAAATCACACCTATATCTGCCTGCTTATAGGCATACGCCAATCCAATCAGATACACCATCTGACAGATGCCACTGAAGAACAGCAATTGCCAAAAGGCAGTTGGCAACGCATCAAAGCCAATGGTGAGCAAAAACCAAATGAGATAAGGGGTCAGTATGGTGGCAGCAGCACCACTTGATGCAAGAAAAAATGCTGGGCCAGAACTTTGATTTGATTTACCAAGAATGTTCCAACCCGCATGTAAAAACGCCGATACCACGACCAGCAAGATAGCCAATATAGACATGCTTTGTGTTCGCTATCGCTTGAGTTCAGCTAGAGATTCAATGCTGATCGCATCGTGTCGCCAATATTCGATATCACAGTCGATCAATTCACCGGTTTGACTGTAGTTGATGCGCTCGACCACCATCGCGGGTGTGCCTGATGTGGCTCGCAGTGACTGAGCTGTGTCGCCTAATAGCGAACTGGTGCTCACACGATATTTGATCTTTGAATAAACCACACCAAAGTGCTCGCGGTAGATATCCGTCAATGACATTGAGAGATCAAAGTCCAATAGGTTCGGGAACAGTTCTGGGCGAACATAGTTGGTCACATGCATGACAGGTCTATCTTCCAGACTACGAACGCGATCAATACGGTGCACTTCTGAGAACGGAGGTAGACCGAGTAGCGTCGATGCGTGCTTTGGCGCCAGCATGGTTTTCGCACCCAATAGCTGAGTAGTCGCCACACGGCCTTGAGATTTGGCCATGTTCATAAAGTTGAGGGTTTGAGTCGGGTCATAGACCAGCGGCTCTGGTGAAATAAACCAACCACGGCGATCTTCTCGATAGATACGCCCTTCTGCTTCAAGTAGAGATAACGCTTCGCGTAAGGTCACTCGTGTGGTGTCGAATGATTCCGCGAGTTTGCGTTCAGCAGGCAGCTTTTGACGTGGTGAAAGCATGCCTGATTCGATTTGTTCCACAATCACATCTTTAATTTTTACGTACTGCAACTCAGTATCCTTTCTATATCCACCTCTTAACGCAGTGTTAAGAGGTGTTTTATCTTATTCTAATTTATATCGTGAGTGAATCATCATCACCCAAAACTCTGAGCTAGCGTTTGCGCCACGCTTGCGTTTTACTTTCGATCCACTTGCCCAGCGTCATATGCAATAATTTTGCACTCCCTGCTGAAAGCATGATCATGACAGCCATCGCTGCCGCCGCGCCTGTTTGACCGGCATCATCCATATTCAATACTGCGACAGAGGCAGGAATCGTGTTGGTTGAATATAAGAAAACAACGGCCGACGTCGTGGTCATCGCATTGATAAACATATAGGTCGCAATGTCTAAAATAGCCGGCATGCACACAGGTAAAGTCACTTTAAAGAATAACTTATATTGAGGCAACTTAACTGAGGCAGCAGTCGCTTCAATCTCTTCTGGTAACTGCTTCAGTGCTGTCACGGCCGTCATATGCCCCACAGTGTAATAGTGAACCACCGTATTAATGACCAAGAAAATCATTGTTCCGTAGAGTACATTTAACGGGTTGTTGGCATCATTGAAATAGAAGATATAGCCTAAACCTAACACCATGCCCGGTACTGCCATCGGGACAATACTCAACATCTGCATTAGCTGACGCACTGGCGCAAACGCGCGCCCTTTTTCGATACAGTAAGCACCGATAAAGATCACTGTCGTACCCACAATCGCACTCCACAAACCCAACTTGAGTGAGTTATAGAAAGGTGCCCAGCCATAGGTACTCATTTCTGCAAAGTTGTAGTTATTTAACGACAGGGTTTTATTCCATGGCCAAAATGTCACGAGTGAGCCATACACTGCCATACCGAGAACGGCGATAACCGCCACACAGATCAGCGAACAGTAGACAAAGCACAGGGTGTCTTTGACCTTGTTAGGCTCTGGTTGGTAAGCCACTGAGCGAGTATCAAACAGATTCTTTTGCTTCTTCTTAACCCAGCGGTCAGCAGCAAACGCCAAACATGCCGGTAGCAGAAGTAAAATACTGGTCACCGCACCCATTGAGAAGTTTTGTTGACCCACAACCTGCTTGAAGATGTCAGTCGCAAGAACGTTATAACTACCACCAATCACTTTAGGCACACCAAAGTCACACACCACCAGCGTAAATACGACAATCAGGGTACTGATCAAACCGTATTTTGCGGCAGGTAAAGTGACAATAAAGAAGGTCTTGAAGGGTGATGTTTTTAGTGCGCGAGCCGCCTCATACAAGCGTGCATCAGAGGTGCGCAGTGAGGTAGTCAGAATCATCAATGCATGCGGGAAAGTCCAAAATATCAGACCCATAGAGATCCCCACCAGACCATACACCGAATTACCCATCAGGAGATCTCTAGCGACGCCTTGATTACCAAATAAGTAAATAAGACTGATCGCGGGTAACAGAGACGGGGCAAGGATCGGCGCGGTACCGAGTACTTGAAATAGCCCCTTCATTGGCATGCAAGAACGCGTAATCGCATAGGCGTATCCGAACGCTAACGTGGTCACGATCACCGTTACTAAAAGTCCGAGCGTAAAGGTATTCTCGACCGAGCGCCATAACGCCTCAGAAGCAAAGTAAGTGGCAAAGTTTTCTAAACCAACAAACTCACCTTGCGAGTTTTGCACACTCTTTTTCAGCATCGCCCAAAGCGGCATCAAGATAAACAAGATCATGCACACCGACAAGAACGCTAAAAAGCCGCCCAAAATCAAGTTGTCTTTGCTGACTCGCTGAGTCCATGAGCGGGAAGCGCGTTGGTTGACGGTATTCGATTGCATCGGGGTCATCTCCATTGAAGTCACCTATGCTGCTTTGTTGAGTTTGGCAGCGGCATGCTTGGCATAACCTCGAAGGCCTTGCTGCTCAAAACCGATATACCGAATGTCACCACGAGTGAGTTTAAGCTCTTTGCTTAGTCTTACTGGCATATCAACATAGATCAGTTTCTCTGGATTCGCGTCTTGCAGTCGGCATTCAACGCGGCAGAAAGCACCTAAGAATTCGACACCTGCGACTTTAACGGGAATCGCATTTCGATAGTCTGTAACAAAGTGAAGCTGCTCCGGACGCACCGCAATATCGAGGTAATCGCCACTTTTTAACACCATATTATCTAGCTCTGGCTTAGCGATTAAACTTTCACCAATGCGCACTTGCGTGTCACTGACCACTGAGGTTTCAATGAAGTTCATGCTGCCAACAAACTCTGCAACAAAGCGTGTGGCCGGTTGCTGGTATATCTCTTCAGGCGTACCCACTTGCTCAATCACGCCGTGATTCATCACCACGATGCGATCGGCCATAGTTAGCGCTTCATCTTGATCATGCGTAACCATAATCGTCGTGATACCCAACTTACGCTGAAGCTGACAAATTTCATCACGCAAGTGAGTGCGTACTTTGGCGTCTAGAGCAGATAAAGGTTCATCTAATAGCAGTAAACCCGGTGAAAGTGCGAGCGCACGTGCTAATGCAACACGCTGCTGCTGGCCACCAGATAGTTGGTTCGGGAACTTTTGCCCAGATGTCGGTAGGCCAATCGTTTCCAGCCATTCATCGACCTTTTCTAAGGCTTCTTTGGTCGGCATGCCTTGGTTTTTAAGGCCAATGGCAATGTTTTCTTGTACGGTAAGGTTCGGAAACAGGGCATAAGATTGGAAGACAATACCAAAGTCGCGCTTTTCTGGCGGCAAGAATGTCGTATCATTGCCATCTTGCGAGATAACGCCTGCAGTTGGTAAGTCTAAACCTGCGATAGCGCGCAATAGGGTTGTTTTACCACAGCCTGATGGGCCTAAAAAACACACAAACTCTCCCTTTTCAATTGAAAGAGAGATCTGTTTTAATGCAGTGAACTGTCCAAATTGCTTCACAACATTTTCAATATTCAAATAAGGTTGGGTGGTCATCTCTCGACACTCCTTTCATGGTATATACCAATGATAGAAATGTAATATTTCAGCTGCGTGACATATTTTTATCAAGTTTGTGAATAACGATCTGACGTTAGAAAAATAGATAGGCTGTATTGGTTTTGATTGTACGACAAAGGGTTAGCACCACAGTGCTAACCCTCATTATAATTTGTCGCTACGCATTATTATGAATGCATGATTAAGGATACGCGATTAAGAGCGTGGCTCTGATTTCGCGTCAAACTTCGCTGCCCATTTCTTTAGAACGTCAGCACGCTCGTTACCCATGCGAGCAAAATCCATCTCCGCCATGTTGGTTTCAACATCTGGGAAGTGCGCAACGGTTGCTTCCACTTCTTTATGACCAACAACTGGGTACATTTCTACGTAAAGCTCATTCGCCGCTTTTGAAATAGACCAATCAACAACACGCTTGGCTGCATCAGACTCTTTCACTAGACCAACTGCTTCAGATTCCCAGCCGATGCCTGCAGGTGTGATTACCGCTAGAGGCGCACCTTGTGTTTTTAGACGTGCACCGCGGCTTGCCATAGAAATACCGATAGCGACTTCACCCATACCCGCTTCAACACATGGCTTAGAGCCTGAGTGTGTGTAGTGAGCGATGTTGTCGTCAAGTTTCTGCATGTAGCTCCAACCTTGGTCTTCACCCATGTTTTGTAGCCATGCTGAAACCTGCATGTAGCCTGTACCCGAAGACGCTGGGTTTGGCATTGAGATGTGACCTTTGTACACAGGGTTGGTTAAGTCTTCCCAGCTCTTAGGCATTGGTAGATTTAGCTGCTCAGCAACGATTTCGTTGAAACAGATAGCGTTAAAGAATGCATCGTTACCAAACCAAGCTTGCTCACCTTCAGGGTCGTTTAGGCTGACACGAAGGTCATCAACACCATTAGGTGTGTATGACGTCAAGATACCTTCGTTCTTTAGAAGAGCCATTGAAGAGCCCGCAAGACCCCATACAACTTCTGCTTGTGGGTTGTTTTTCTCAGCCAAAAGTTTCGCTGTCATGATACCTGTTGAATCACGTACCCAGTTGATTGAAATGTCTGGGTTCTCTGCTTCAAAAGCATTTTTGTATTTCGCTAGGATGTCAGTTTCAAATGCGGTGTATACCGTCACTTCTTGTGCTGCAAATGCATTTGTTGCAAGTAACGAAACAAGTGTTGCGATTGAACCTTTAACAAAACGGTTGCTCATCATCTTCTCCAATAAAGATCGTAGTTATGTATTTTTGTCATGTGTCGCCGTGATTTTGGTCTGCACCAGATGACGTTAATTACAGTAGAGGGCAGATATGACGATTTAGTGAACGGAACATGGCAGAAAAAATACAAAACATGACAGTTCGGTGGCTCAAAATCTGAGTATCGTTGTGAGTATGAAAGTTTTATGAAGATCAAAAGCGGCCTATTTACCCCGAAATAGAACCACTGCTACAGTAGCGTTAAATTTGGTATAGTCCAAGAGAAAAGACAATGAGAAATGAATATCTACTACTCACACCAGGCCCTCTATCCACTACAGAGACGGTCCGCTCAGCGATGTTGAAGGACTGGTGTACTTGGGATGACGACTACAACAAAGAAGTCGTCGAAGTCATTCGCCGCAAGTTAGCTGCGTTGGCAACACAGCAACCTGGCTATACCAGTGTTCTTATGCAAGGTAGTGGTACCGCTTCAGTTGAAGCAACCATTGGTTCAGCAATGAAGACGGGCGATAAACTGCTGGTAGTAGATAACGGTGCATACGGCGCACGCATCGCGCAAATTGCAGAGTATCTCAATATTGACTGCCATGTTGTTTCTCCCGGTGAGACAGCTCAACCAGACCTAAAAGAGATGGAGCAAGTGCTAACCAAGGATAGTGCTATTACTCATGTCGCTATCGTGCACTGTGAAACGACAACAGGCATGCTTAACCCTATTCAATCCATCGTCAGCTTAGCGAAACAACATGACAAAGTGGTGATCTTAGATGCGATGTCGAGCTTTGGTGGGATCCCGATGGATATTGGAGAGATGGGTGTTGATTTTATGATCAGCTCCGCCAATAAATGTATTCAGGGTGTCCCTGGCTTTGGCTTTGTTATCGCCAAACAATCAGAGCTAAAGCAATGCAAAGGGCGCGCGCGCTCATTAAGCTTGGATCTTTATGAACAATGGCACTGCATGGAGGTCAATCATGGTAAATGGCGCTTTACCTCTCCGACTCATACCGTCCGTGCGTTTTATCAAGCCCTTGTAGAGCTCGAACAAGAAGGAGGAATTGCCGCTCGTCATGATCGCTATGCCACCAATCAAACTGCGCTCGTAGCGGGAATGAAGAAGCTTGGTTTTACCCCTCTGCTCGATGAGTCTCTACATTCACCGATTATTACCTCATTCTATTCACCAACTCACAGCGACTACCAGTTCAAAACGTTTTACCTGCGCCTTAAAGAGCAGGGCTTCGTTATCTACCCGGGCAAGGTGTCAAATGCAGACTGCTTCCGCATCGGCAACATTGGTGATGTTCACCCAGATGACATCGAACGCTTAATCAACGCGATTGAAAAATCAATGTATTGGGAGTTGTCAGCATGAGCTTGATTACACCAGATATGGCAAGTGCAGAACAAGGGACACACTTTCGTAGCGAAGGCGATATCAATACCACACCAGCGCGTCAGGCATGGAACCAATCTCTTCAAGATGAGCGTACACAAGCGCTTCTTAAGCGTGATGAAGAAGTGTTCCTGCATCAAGCGATGTCAACACCGTGTCTTGATACATTAGAGGCTGCTGAAGGCATCTATCTGCAAGACACGACGGGTAAGCGTTATATCGACTTTCACGGTAACAATGTTCACCAGCTCGGTTATGGGCACCCTCACGTGATAAAAAGAGTGACAGAGCAGATGGCTAGCCTACCTTTTTCACCTCGTCGCTTTACCAATGAAACCGCCGTAGCCTGTGCAGAAAAACTCACCCAAATTTGTGGTGGTGAGCTCAACCGGGTGCTTTTCGCTCCTGGGGGCACTTCTGTTGTCGGCATGGCGCTGAAGCTAGCTCGACACATCACCAACAACTTCAAGGTCGTCTCACTTTGGGATTCATTCCACGGCGCCTCTCTTGACGCGATCTCAGTTGGTGGTGAAGCTTGTTTCCGAGAAGGCATGGGGCCTTTGATGGCCGGGGTTGAGCGTATTCCACCTGCGGTTTCTTATCGTGGAGCCTTCCCTCGCCTAGAAGCGAGTCATGAAGAGCGAGACGTTCACTACGCAGACTACCTTGAGTATGTCATTGAGAAAGAGGGCGGAATTGGCGCGTTTATCGCAGAAGCCGTGCGAAACACCGATGTACAAGTGCCAAGCAAAGCTTACTGGAAACGCGTTCGCGAGATCTGTGACAAACACAATGTGCTGTTGATTATCGACGATATTCCAAATGGTATGGGTCGCAGTGGTGAGTGGTTTACTTATCAAGCCTATGACATTGAACCCGATATTCTTTGTATCGGTAAAGGCCTCGGTGGCGGTCTAGTGCCTATCGCCGCAATGGTGACAAAAGATAAGTACAACACCGCGGCGCAAGTCTCGCTCGGTCACTACACCCATGAGAAAAGCCCTATTGGTTGTGCCGCTGCGCTTGCGACAATGGAAGCGATTGAACAAGACAACCTACTCGCAAAAGTGAAGCAAGACAGCGATTTCATGTATGAGCAACTCAACCGCATGAAAGAGACGTATCCGCTCATTGGCGATGTTCGAGGTATTGGTTTGCTTTGGGGGGTGGAACTTGTCACCGACCTTAGCACGAAAGAGAGAGCCTTTGCTGAAGCCGAAGCGGTTTTATACCAATGCCTCAACAATGGCATCAGCTTTAAGGTCTCCCAAGGCAATGTCATCCAACTGAGCCCACCGCTTATTATCGAGCGCTCAGATCTACAAACCGCACTCGATATTTTCGAGTCAGCGATACAACAAGTAAGTCAAACATTCGGCTACCCAACGGGGCAATAAGCCGCACTCTACGAGAACTCATTTGAGAACTCATTTGAGAACTCATTTGAGAACTCATTGTAAGAATTTGATAAGGAATAACCATGAACAACGCATCACAGATTCAAGCCGTTATCTTCGACTGGGCTGGCACAATTGTCGATTTCGGCTCATTTGCTCCGACTTCTATTTTTGTTGAAGCCTTTAAAGGCGGATTTGATTTCGAGATCAACCTTGAAGAAGCGCGCGTACCGATGGGGCTAGGCAAATGGGATCACATCAAAGCCGTCGGCAAGCTGGACTCAGTAGACTCTCGCTGGAATGAAATGTTTGGCCGCTCAATGAACGATGAAGACGTTGATCGTATCTACGAAATGTTTATGCCCCTGCAAAAAGCTAAAGTCTCTGACCACGCAGAGCCGATCCTTAATGCGATTGAAGTCGTGAATGATTTGAAAGACAAAGGGATTAAAATTGGATCTTGTTCTGGCTACCCACGTGAAGTAATGGATGTTTTGATTCCCGTTGCTGCCGATTACGGCTACAAACCGGACTATATTGTGGCAACCGATGACCTACCTCAAGGTGGCCGCCCAGCCCCGTTCATGGCACTAAAGAACGTAATCGAGCTCGGTGTCACAAACGTAGCAGCGTGCATTAAAGTCGATGACGCCGTACCAGGTATCGAAGAAGGTCATAACGCGGGAATGTGGACGGTTGGCCTATTGCTCTCTGGTAACGAAGCGGGATTAACCTTTGAAGAGTATCAAGCTGCAGATGAAGCAGCACTGACTGCTGCTCGTGAAAAAGCCCGTAGCGTGATGCAAAAGTCAACGCCACACTACTTAATTGACACTATTGCGGACTTGCCGCAGGTTATTGACGACATTGAGCGCCGCTTGCTCGCTGGAGAGCGTCCTTAAAACGTAAAAAGAGCGCTTAATGTCATTCATTAAGCGCTCTTTAGTATTTTGAATTTAAGCCGTTGCGTAAATGACGCTACCATCTTTAATCAAATCAATAATATCTCTAGCAAGTTCAGGCGGAAGCGCTGGGCATCCCCAACTGCGACCTAAATAGCCATTCTGCTTTATAAATGACTCTGTGGCGTAATCGGCACCATGAACCACAATATAACGCTCACGCGCTCTATCGTTCTTGCCTTTGCTCAAGCCATCCAAACGCAATGAATAGCCGTTGCCACCGTAGTAAGTGTCATCCGTTAAAAAAGTGCCTAAAGAGGTTTTACGAGAGTTTACTACGTTAGAAAATTTCGTTGCTGTTTTACCGCCGCTATTCACACCGTGTGAAACGTAAGTATTATAAACGAGCTTCTGTTTATCTATGTCGATGACAAAGAAACGCTTCTCTGTTGATGGTCGACTATAGTCAATAATTGTTAGCAGTGATTTCTTTCTGTTTGTCGCATTGTCATAAGCAATATAGGCATCACGATAAACATCGAAATCTAATAATCCATTAAGCCCTACCTTGTTGTAAGTATCCTTAATCAAGCTTTCTGATTGAGCTGTTTCCTGTTGCTTGTGAGAACTACTGGCGAACGCCGCCATCGGCAGGGCAAGCATCACCCACACCAAAAAATGTGATATTTTTTTCATTGTCAGTAAAAAGACTTTGGCAATAAAAAGTGAATAAATTTATATATTTAATTAAATATATAATCCCTCAAACTCCCTTTGATGGGCAATATTAATTATCTACACAAATATGAGCTCACCCTCTATTTAATAGAGGTATTTAACTCATAACCACTTCCGTAGGTTAATTAATTGATCGCAATTTGTTACAAGAGCAGATCGGTTTCCTCTGCTGTTTAAGCAGCGAAGAGATAGTATATTATTTGATCTATCAATAAAACTAGAATCTCGTAAATTTACGAGTTACTTACAATGGTAAAGCTAGGTAGAATAAGGCCTAAGTGGCAATTTAACACTAGAATTCATAGACCTACAAAGAAACACCATCGAATAATATTTATTCAAAAAGTGTGACAAAAGTTGTCATTATACAATCAGTTTCAATATGAAAATTAAGGCTTTCTAGCTAGATCTCGCGCAATAATTAGCGCTAAACCAAAAATCTGTAGGAACAAAGCAATATTGCGATAGTGTGCCACTTTATCTTGCAGTGCATCTATTTGCTCTGCTATCTCGAGATTATTTAAGTAGTGAGTATCAATCCGCTCTCGATATCCTTGCTGAGCGTTATCAATGGCCATCATAGCTGAGGATAACATCTGTAATGAAAGCTCATTCTCTTTTAACCCTGTCCATAATTGCAGCTGAGCAATCAAGGCAGCTTGAGTCTGTTGAGGCAATCCTACACTTCGGCTTAGATGTGAATGCAACAAAAGCGCCTCACGCTTGCGCTCGAGCGTTTCAACCCCATTCCAATCCAACTGAATAGCATATTGATTCTGAGCCTCTTGCGCACTCAGAACCCCAATACGCTGGTTATAAGACTCTACCAGCACGCTAGATACCAAAATAGCCAGAATGTTTAATACCAGACCAATGAGAACTAATACCCAAGGAGGCGGGATAAGAGATAAGTGCTTTTGTGGGTTCATAAGTCGACCGAAGCAACTAATACAATACTTACAGTCTAGACGTCACGATTCCCAGATAGCAAAAAGGAGAGCATTCGCTCTCCTTTTTTAGTATTCAACTTGTGTCGAATTCAACTCAGAGTACTCAATTACTCTTGGTTGTCACGGCGACCATGGCCACGCTCGCCACGGTAGTTGCCACGGTTGTCACCGCCACGGTTACGGTCAAAACGACGCTCACCATCACGACGACCACGGTTACCATCGCGACCACCTTCACGGTTGCCATCGCGGTTACCACGGTATCCACCGCGATTACCATCACGACCGCTATCACGACCACCATCACGATTACCGTCGCGGTTTCCACGGTATCCACCACGGTTACCATCACGACCACCATCACGGCGACCACGAGGCTCACGGAAATCGTTGAAATCTACAACAACAGCGCCCGCTTCTTTCTGACGGATGCGCAGCTTGCTTAGCTTGCCTGCTACATCAGAAGGCATCGCTTTAGGAAGCTGTACGTAAGTTTCGCCACGGTCTAGTTTGATAGCACCGATAGAACCTTTTGTTAGGCCAAGTTCGTTTGCTAGAGCGCCAACGATGTCTTTAACCTGAACGCCTTGCTCACGGCCAACTTGTAGCTGGTAAGTATCCCAGTCTTGAGTACTGAAGTCACGACCACCGCGCTCACCACGACCACCGTCACGGCCGCCTTCACGACGATCACGACGACGTTGCTTGTCGCGCTCGATAGCAGAGATCATTGGGTCTTCGCCAACGTAGAATAGAGGACGCTTACCTTGCTGACGTTTCAGAAGAATCGCAGCCAGTGTTGTTGCGTCGATCTCTAGAGACTCTTGCAGTTTCTCAACTAGCTCAGAGAACTTCTCTAGTGATTTGTGTTCTTTTTCAGCTTCTAGCTCAGCACCTAGTTTAACTAGACGTGCTTCTGCTACTTTGTCACGCATTGGAAGTTGGATCTCTTCCATTGATGACTTAGTTACACGCTCGATAGTGCGAAGCATACGCATTTGGTTAGTACGAACTAGAAGGATCGCTTTACCTTTACGTCCAGCACGGCCAGTACGACCGATACGGTGGATGTATGACTCAACATCGAATGGGATGTCGTAGTTAAATACGTGTGTAATACGTGGAACGTCAAGACCACGAGCAACAACGTCAGTTGCTACTAGGATATCGATAACACCTTGTTTGATGTTGTCGACTGTGCGCTCACGTTGAGACTGAGGAATGTCACCGTGAAGTGCTGCTGAACGGAAACCGCGAGCAGTTAGCCAGTCAGATAGACGCTCAGTGTCTTGGCGAGTACGTACGAATACAATAGATGCGTCAGTCTCTTCAGTTTCAAGAAGACGAGACATTGCTTCGTCTTTCTCTACGCCTTTCACAACCCAGAATTGCTGCTCTACTTTATCAACTGTGTGGTTTTTACCAGCAACGTCAACCGTTTCTGGATTACGCAGGAAGCGCTCAACAATGTTTTTCAGCATTGGAGGCATAGTTGCAGAGAACAGTACGCGCTGTGCAGACTCAGGAGCGTGCTCCATGATTGCAGTTACGTCGTCAACAAAACCCATGTTCAACATTTCGTCAGCTTCATCAAGAACGAACGTTGTTACTTCGTCTAGGTGTAGACGGTCGCGGTTGATAAGGTCTTGAACACGACCTGGAGTACCTACAACGATGTGTGCACCGTTTTTAAGCGCACGCATTTGGTCAACGATAGAAGTACCACCGTAGATCTCTAGCACTTTAAGACCAGAAATATTGCGGCCTAGGTTTTTCACTTCAGCGGCTACTTGGATAGCAAGTTCACGCGTTGGTGCAAGAACGATAGCTTGAGGTTTACGTTGTGCAAGGTCTAGCTTGTTTAGAAGCGGAAGAGAGAATGCTGCTGTTTTACCTGTACCTGTTTGAGCTTTACCTAGCGCGTCAGCACCTTTCATTAGGTGTGGAATGGCTGCAGCCTGAATAGGAGTTGGAGAAACAAAGCCCATTTCGTTAAGAGCAGAAAGGATAGAATCATTAAGCGACAGGTCGCTAAATTTGATTTCAGAATCTTGCATTGGGGATCCCATAAATTAATAAAACAAAAGGTCCCACGAGCTCTACCAAATCCAATACCAATCCAAATAAAGAGCTGATTCCGTTCAGATGCGGACAAGTTTTAAATCGCATCAAGCACTAGGGACGTCATCAAGGGGCGGGATTATTCCCTAAAAGCACAAAAAAAGCCAGAAAAAATTGAGTTATGTCACATATTTTCTTTACATTTCTATGAATTGTGACGCTAATTCACCAGATCCATACCTTGATCACACCCACTTTCCAGTCATTTAGGCGATCTTCGCGACAGACTTTGTAAATCAATAGCTTTTGTCGCTAATCACACAGCCTGACGAGATTCACCCTCATATTGGGGTGTTTAGTATAGATATTGTCACGTTCAATCATTATAGTGTGCCGAGATTTCGCAATTTATTGTAAAGAGACCATGTTCCAAGACAATCCACTACTGGCACAGCTTAAACAGCAAATTCAAGAAACCCTTCCAAAAAAGGAAGGGACAATTAAAGCAACCGATCGCGGCTTCGGATTTTTAGAAGTCGATAACAAGACCAGTTTCTTTATCCCACCTCCGTACATGAAAAAGTGCATGCATGGCGACAGAGTCAGCGCCATTATCCGCACTGAAAAAGAGAAAGAGGTGGCAGAGCCACAGGAACTACTTGAACAAGGTATCACGCGTTTCATTGGTCGCGTGAAACTCTTTAAAGGCAAACTTAATGTGGTGCCTGACCATCCACAGCTGAAGAAACTATCCCTTAAAGCCAAAACAAAGAAAGGCCTTAAGCAAGATGAGTTTGCCGAAGGCGACTGGGTCGTTGCTCACCTGATCCGTCACCCTCTGAAAGGCGACAACGACTTCTTCGTTGAAATCTCAGAAAAGATTACTGACGCTAACGACAAAATTGCTCCTTGGTGGGTGACGCTGGCACAAAACGATCTACCTAATACCGAGCCTGCTGGTATCGAACATTGGGAAATCAAAGACGATGCGGATCTTGAGCGTATCGATATGACAGCAATGCCATTTGTCACTATCGATGGTGAATCAACCAAAGATATGGATGACGCACTATACGCCAAGAAAAATGACAATGGCGACTTCGAGCTGACTATCGCGATTGCTGACCCAACGGCTTACATCACACCTGAAGATGATATGGATAAAGTCGCGCGTGAACGTGGCTACACTATCTACTTGCCGGGCCGCAATATTCCAATGCTGCCGCGTGATCTTGCCGATGAACTGTGTTCACTGATTGAAGGTGAAGAGCGCCCGACACTGTGCTGCCAAGTGACTGTCTCTAAAGATGGTGTGATTGGCGATGATATCCAATTCTTTGCCGCTAATATCAAATCGCACGCGCGTCTTGCTTATAACCCTGTGTCAGATTGGCTAGAAAACGGTGAATCTGCAGACTGGGCGCCTAATGAAACCATCGCTCAAGTGGTTCGCGACCTGTACGACTTCTCTCTTGCTCGCGCAAATTGGCGCGAAAAGAATGCGGTTGTCTTCCCAGACCGCCCAGACTACCGTTTTGAGCTAAGCGAAGATAACGATGTAGTTGCGATTCATGCCGACATGCGTCGCAGTGCAAACCGTCTGGTTGAAGAGGCGATGATCACGGCAAATATCTGTGCAGGTAAGACATTGCAGAACCACTTCAATGCTGGTGTATTTAACACTCATGCTGGTATCAAAGCCGAAAAGCTTGAGGATGTGATTAGGCTTGTTAACCCAGACCAAACCCTGCCATTTACCACTGAGTCTATTGCGACACTACAAGGTTTTGCAGAGCTTCGCCGTTGGTTAGCGGGACAAGAGACCTCATACCTAGACAACCGCATTCGCAAGATGCAAGCCTACAGTGAAGTGA
Organism: Vibrio agarivorans; assembly: GCF_030409635.1. Lineage (NCBI taxonomy): Bacteria > Pseudomonadati > Pseudomonadota > Gammaproteobacteria > Vibrionales > Vibrionaceae > Vibrio > Vibrio agarivorans. Next base: position 129,662 of record NZ_JAUFQF010000002.1, read on the forward strand.
GTAACGAACCACTTCCTCATTACGCAATGGGTCTTGATGTCTATGCGACGTGGACCTCGCCAATTCGTAAATATGGTGACATGATTAACCATCGTATGCTGAAAGCGCATATTCTAAACAAAGAGCCTGTACAGCGCCCTGACGAAACCGTCGGTGAAGAGCTGGCACTGCACCGTAAACACCACAATATTGCCGAGCGCACGGTGGGTGATTGGTTGTACGCACGTACATTGGCAGATGAGCCAACGAAGCAAACGGTATTCAACGCTGAGATCTTCGATATCAACCGTGCTGGTATGCGTGTTCGCCTACTAGAGAATGGCGCAAGTGCCTTCATTCCAGGCTCTGTAGTGATGGACAACAAAGAGCGTCTTGCTTGTGATAGCGAGCAAGGCCTGTTGTCTATCGACAAAGAGGTGGTTTACCGCTTAGGTGACGCGCTAGAGGTGACTCTGATTGAAGTCAATCAAGAGAACCGCAGCTTAGTTGCGAAACCAGTAGAAGTGTTTGCTGATAAGCCAGCCCCACAAGCGGCTGAATAAGCATTTATTGTTAACTTCTATTTAAGATAAGCCAGACTTCGGTCTGGCTTTTTCATATCTGCCACTACCCTATTATTCGAGCGATGCAAACAATCCTTTACACCTATCAGCAATGTCAATATAACCGAATCGATAGACAACGTGCTCGCGATCACTATTCTGATGGCAAACGGATATGGAAAGACTGCGTATGGATAACGAACACTCTCTCACCGAAAACTTGCTCGCGCTGATATTGGGCTGTGCACTGGTTTCCCTTGGAGTACACTTTTTTAATCAAATTGGCCTACTGACTGGCGGCACTGCCGGCCTAGCGCTATTTGTAACCAAAATCTCTGACTTCTCCTTTGGCCAAGTCTTCTTTGCCATTAATCTGCCTTTCTACTGGCTCTCTATCACCCGCATGGGCTGGCGATTTACCCTCAACACCTTTATTGCCGTCACCTTAGTCTCTTTCATGGTGGACAACCTGCATCATGTCCTTGATTTCGCAGTGGTGAACTCACTCTATGGTGCTGCAATTGGCGGGAGTTTGATTGGGGTCGGTATGCTGGTGATATTCCGCCATAAAATGAGCTTGGGCGGTTTTAATATCTTGGCGCTCTTTCTGCAAGAACGTTTCAATATTCGTGCAGGAAAAGTACAGATGGGGCTGGATTGCACCATCGTTGCGATGTCGTTCTTAATCATGAATGTCTGGGTGATTGCGTTATCTATTGGCGCGGCAATCATTACCAACTTAATCATTGCCATGAACCACAAGCCTGGGCGATACCAACCACACGGCATACCGGTAGCAACGACATCAAGCACTAGTAGCGCTTCAAAAGCAGACGAACAGGGATGCTAACGACCAGAAATTGTCTTTTTACCAGAAATAGTCTTTAGGGTCTTTTTCCACCTCACGGATCAATGCCGTGAGGTCACTGCTACAAGAAAGGTAAGGGTAGAGAATCCAGTTTAGGATGTCATTAGAAGGCTGCTCATTGGGAACGTGGAGCTCCCACAGGCTGGTATCATGATTCCAGATAATTCTTGCGACACCAATCGCGTAGTCACTGTATTTGGAGTCCAGCAAATAGTGTCTTTTGATAAATTCGACTCCGTTGGGAATCGCCTCGAAGCAAGAAACACCAAGATCGACAGGTAAATTACGGTTGCGGTTATGACATACCGTACTTGCTCGTGTCTCTACTTGCCTCTGTAACAAGTTCACCAAACTCATATCGACTCCCTGTGGCATTTTCATTCACTCATTGGCGACCAAGTTTAGCGAATGAACCTCTCTCCAATTTTAGACTACCCACACCCTTTGAGGTAACTTTCACTCAAAGGTTCTCTATAGAGTGCCACGAGTTTAACTCTCCGATAAAGAACTAGGTCAATAAATCAACCGATTTCAACTTCATGCATTGCTTGATTCACAAAAATGTCATGAGATAGAAATATAGTATCCAACGATTCTCAATTATGGATTAACAACGGAGTTTATTATGTTTCGAGTCTTGATGACTTTGATCTTATCAACAGGCCTACTAAGTCATAGCGCTATCGCTAAAGAGGTCAATGTTTCTGGCTCAACCTCAGTCTCCCGTATCATGGACATACTGGCTGAAGATTATAACCAAGCTAACCCTGATTCATTTATCGCCGTACAAGGCATCGGCTCGACTGCAGGATTAACGCTCGTGCATAAGGACGTGATTGATATCGCTATGACATCACGCTACCTGACGGAAGAAGAGCAAAATCAAGCCTATAGTGTCTCTCAACTTGCTTTCGATGGCCTTACTATGGTGGTAAACCCAGCGAACCCGGTCAGCGATCTAACCCGAGAGCAACTCTACAAAATCTATAAAGGCCAGATTACTAACTGGAAAGAGTTAGGGGGCCATGACCAACGTATCGCTGTAGTAACGCGAGAAGCCTCCTCAGGCACACGTTATAGCTTTGAGACCCAGGTTGGCCTGACGAAAGTGATCAACGACCGCTCGGTGTCTGACATTAGCCCAAACAATCTCGTAGTGAACAGCAATAGCATGGTGAAAACTCTGGTAAACCATAACAAACAAGCTATCGGCTTTATCTCTACAGGCTCGGTTGACCGCTCAGTAAAAGCGCTGACGTTTGAGGGTGTTGAAGGTGAAAACGACGCTATTGCACAAGGGAAATACGCCTTATACCGCCCGTTCTTACTGGTTTATAATCAGGAAAAACTGTCTGACGATGCAAAAGCCTTCTTGAGCTACCTAAAAACAGACCGTGCTCAAACTCTGATTGATGAGTACGGTTACACGCCGCTTGCGAAAGAAAAATAAAGCTGTGGTAGCGGTATCTCGAGACCGTTACATATCAGAAAGCAAAACGCCGAGCAAATGCTCGGCGTTTCTGTATTCTGTAACTGCTTAAAATGCAGTCAGGCCTAGAAATGCAACTGAATAACCGAAGTCACCACAGCGCCAGGACGACGTACTCCCTCAATCTGAACCTTGATTTCACGTTCGATTTCCAAGCCTTTTTTAATCGGCGTCACTTTGGTGAGTGTGCTCACTGCGCGGACTTGATTACCTGACTTAACTGGGTATGGGAATCGCACTGAGTTTAAACCAATATTCACGACCATTTTCGCAGTTGGGAAAAGGTTGTTGTCTGGATCCACCGAATCAGTCAATCGTGGCAACAGTGCTAGCGTCAAGAAGCCATGCGCGATCGTTGTCTTGAATGGCGATTCTTGTTCCGCACGCTCAGGGTCGGTATGGATCCACTGCTCATCTTCGGTTACTGCACCAAACTGATTGATACGGTCTTGGTCAACCATAATCCAATCACCCTTATGCATCACTTCGCCGATTTGAGCCTGCAGTTCGTTATACAGTGTCTCTGCTTCTGGCTTCATCTCAATCGCAGGGGCTGATGGCTTTGCTTGCACTGGGGCAAGGTCGACCTTTTCAACCACTTTTGCTACTGGCTCTATTGAAGGCTCATTAACTGCTTGGTCATTCACCTCATTAAGCCACGCAAAGAACGCGCGATTGTTCGCTTTGTGACGGATCCCTTCCCAATATTCACGAACGCTAGGAGAAACCTTTTGCATCAGCTCCTCTTGGTATTTAGAGACCGCTTCACTGCGATGTTTAAAGATATCCACAACTTTCATAAAAACCTCGAAAAAATCCATGCCAGAAAACTGGACAGACCACAATTTTACCGACTTCACACCAAGGTGCAAAAGGTTTATTGCGAACACGTGTAAACCGAACGCATGATTATCATTACAAATCATAAACTTAGCAATAAAACACTATTTTATTGATATACGCCCAACACGGCCACTCCTAAGTATAGTGGCTTTAAGCGCACTCTGTATTTGTCGCTGAATGGTTTCAAAATATGAAAAGCCTTGAATTTACACACTATTACCGCTATTAAAGACCCATATTCCAAGTAAAAACAGCACGAAGGCACACGATGATAACGAAATGGGCACAACGCTTTTATCAAATGGCACAACTGGTGGGCTCTTGGAGCAAAGACCCTTCAACGCAAGTGGGTGCCGTGATCACCAAGAGCAATCGAATTGTCTCTGTCGGCTTTAATGGCTACCCGCACGGTATTTCAGACAGTGCAGATACTGATGATCGCGACATGAAATATCTAAAAACGCTGCATGCAGAAGAGAATGCCATTCTATTTGCTAAGCGTGACCTGAATGATTGTGAGATTTGGGTGACACACTTTCCTTGCCCAAATTGTGCAGCAAAAATCATTCAAACCGGTATTTCTGCGGTTCATTGCCCAGAGCAATCTGAAGACTTCCTGTCCCGCTGGGGAGATAAGATCAAAGTGAGCCAAGATATGTTCTTGCAAGCGGGCGTTAAAGTAAATTGGCTACCACTCGATCAGCTGCCAGATTAAACTCATCTTTCATGTAGAATCTATACTTGTAAGCCTGAGCCATGTGTGTGCTCGGGCTTTATTTTGCCTTTTTGTCAGCTAAACGCTCAATAATTCGCCTTTCGCTCGCTGAATTCATCACTGTCATTTTTTATTCATCTAACTCTGATTAAATCATCAGGATATTAGGATAAGTCCGTCAAACGGATAATTGATGTAAATGGAGTCACCGTTGGCTAACACAACCCTTAGTGAACAAACGCTAAGCAACCTTCAATCTGTCGAGTATCAATGGGTACGCACGATGTATGTGGAAGGGTATAACGAGAGTGAAATTAATCACTACATCCAAACTTGCTTTGGAGGGGACGACCTTTTTGCTGACCTATTTCGACGGGTGGCACTCAATCAAGAGAGTCTCTACATATTGTTGCAACACCTTGGTTGCGCACCGTCCAATAAGGAGATGTAAATCTCCTTATTTTGTATGCGCCTATTGTATTGCATAACAAACCTCATCATCACTCGCAGCAATTGCTCAGTCTACTTTCTAAGTAAAATCATTCATTTAGTATCAATCCCACAGTATTTACCCTGCTTTTCTGGCACAAAAAAGCCCGAATGTTCATCGGGCTTTCGTTACAAATTTACTGTCTTAGCACGCATTAAGTAAGGAATACTTCGACAGCCAGCTATGCGTAACACCAATAAGATGTGTTTGATTAACATGTCGGCGGCCAAACCAAAGTTTCTTCCCATCCCTATTCCACATAAGCTGAGAAGAGTTAATCAAAAACAACTGGGCGACCTTGCGGTCGCCCTTATCGTTATTATCCTTTAACACCGCCAGCGGTTAGACCACCAACCAGCCAACGCTGTGCAAGTAAGAATACGATAGTAATCGGGAATGCTGACAGTACTGCTGCCGCCGCAAAATCACCCCATAGGTAGTTTTGTGGGTGCAAGTATTGCTGCATACCAACTGCTAGTGTGTACGAGTTTACATCAGAAAGTAGTAGTGACGCTACAGGTACTTCACCAACAACCATGATGAACGACAGAATAAATACAACCGCTAGAATTGGCACTGAAAGTGGCAGTAGAACCAGGCGGAATGCTTGCCATGGTGTCGCGCCGTCAAGTGCAGCAGCTTCTTCTAATGAACCATCGATCGTTTCGAAGTAACCCTTGATTGTCCAAACGTGCAGTGCGATACCACCCAAGTAAGCAAAGATAAGACCACCGTGGGTGTTCAAACCTAGGAATGGGATGTATTGACCTAGCTTGTCAAACAGTGCGTAAAGAGCAACCAGAGCCAATACTGCTGGGAACATCTGGAAGATCATCATCGCTTTTAGGATCGTGTTCTTACCTTTGAACTTCATACGAGCAAAAGCGTAAGCCGAAGTGGTAGATAGACACACAATCAAGATTGATGAAATACCTGCAACTTTAATCGAGTTCCACAACCAAGTAAGAACAGGAAACGGCGGTGGCACGATAGTACCGTCAGCTTTTTCAACTGAGAAGCCAAGAGCCAGTTTCCAGTGCTCCAGAGATGGATTCTCTGGGATTAGGCTACCGGTTGCGAAGTTACCTTCACGGAACGAGATAGCGATAATCATCAGTAGTGGGAAGATGATCAGCGATAGGAATGCCCACATTGCGATGTGAGTAGCCCAAACGCGGTATTTAAGTGATTTACCTTGAACCATTGCCATTTTGAGCCTCCTTAGTCCTGAGCTACTTTAGTTACGCGTAGGTTAAGCAACGCTAGAGCACCTACGAGTAGGAAGATAAGCGTAGCGATTGCACTTGCTAGACCGAAGTCTTGACCACCAGAACCCTCAAACGCGATACGGTAGGTGTAGTTAACAAGTAGGTCAGTGTAGCCCGCAGGTTCAGAGGTACCAATCATGTTTGGACCACCGTTTGTCAGGAGCTGAATCAATACGAAGTTATTGAAGTTAAACGCGAAACTCGCAATCAATAGCGGCGTTAGCGGTTTAATCATCAGTGGCAACGTAATGGTTGTAAAGTTCGAGATGAAGTTTGAGCCATCGATAGCCGATGCTTCATAGAGATCATCAGGAATCGCTTTGAGTAGACCCATACATAGAATCATCATGTAAGGGAAGCCTAGCCAAGTGTTCACGATGATAATCATCAATTTCGCGAGGAACGGGTCTGAGAACCAAGATGGGCTAATGCCGAATAGATTCTCTAGCACCATGTTCACTTCACCAAAGCTCTGGTTGAAGAGACCTTTAAAGATAAGAATCGAGATGAAGGCTGGCACTGCGTATGGAAGAATCAGAAGTACGCGGTAAATGGCGCGGCCTTTCAACGCTTCCCACTGAACCACACTGGCAAGTACAAGACCAATCATCATGGTTAAAGCAACGCTGGCCGCTGAGAACACCATTGTCCAAATAAAGATGCTAATGAATGGCTGCTTGATGCCATCGTCTTTCCATACACGCTCGAAGTTGTGCGTACCTATACCAACGATGTAGCCTGGTGCAACTGTATTGCCAACAAACTCGCCATTTTCGTCAACAGGCTGGTAGAAACCCACCGCAGCGTTTGGACGAAGCAAATCACCAGAACGATTATCTTGTAAGCTCTCACCATCTTCTTGAAGGGTGTAAAGCGGCTCTACAGCAGCGAACTTACGTAGGCCACTCATGCGCACTGCATCACCCGATGGGAAAATTAGGTCAATGCCTGAAAGCTTAGAACGCAGGGCAATGATATCTTTAATCGCCGCTTTTTCCCCTTGCTCTGCCGAAACAGGTGTCAGGTCAAAATCTTGGTCAGCCAGTTCAGATTCTTGGAATACCGGTGAAGCAAGGAGTTCACCGTCTTTGTTGATAACAATCTGATGGCCATTGTCTACGTGGTAAAGGTTAAATGAATAACTGTCACCACTTTGGAATGTTCTGTCGAGAAGTACGCTTTGCGCACGTTCAAAAGAGAGTTGGTTCTTAGCACTATAGTTAGTGAAAGCGAGTCCGACTGTGTAGGCAAGAGGGAATAGGATGAAAAGAATCATCCCCGCGATACCTGGATAAATATAACGGTGTGCGTAAGTCTTCTTGCTACCGAAAACGTAAAGGGCAAGCGCCGTTAAGATAACGGTCAAAAGTGCAAAAGCCAACTCACCACGCGAGTACATTAGAATCGTCGCGTAACCATTAACCAGACCAACGGAACCAAGAAGAGCCCATTTAATAAAGACACTCTTGCTTGACGGCATGCTCGTTGCTGGAGATGTCATTGCATCTGTACTTTGAACTGACTGCATAGAGAAACCTGCTAGCGAAATAAAATAAAAAAATGAAGAAATGAAGGAGGGGTTACCCCCTCCTTAAAAAGTTAACTATTACTTAGTCATTTGTGATTCTGCATCTGCAAGCGCTGCATCTACAGTTTGACGGCCATCAACAACGTTGATGATTGCGCTCTTAGCGCTGCCCCAGAATGCGTTCATCTGAGGAATATTTGGCATGATTTCGCCGTTCATCGCGTTGTCCATTGTCGCAGCGATACGTGCGTCAGCATCAAGCTCACGTTGGAAAGAGTTAAGAGCAACCGCACCTAGTGGCTTGTCGTCGTTAACCATACGTAGACCATCGTTAGTCAGTAGGTAGTTCTCGATGAACTCAACCGCTAGATCTTTATTAGGAGACGCTGTGCTGATACCCGCAGTTAGAACACCAACGAATGGTTTAGAAGCTTGACCTTGGAACTTAGGTAGAGTCGTTACGCCGTAGTTTACGCCAGCTGTTTCGATGTTACCCCAAGCCCATGGGCCGTTGATTGTCATCGCTACGTTACCTTGGCTGAACTCAGCTTCAGATACTGAGTAATCCATATCTGGAGAGATAACGCCTTTGTCTACAAGACCTTTAACAAAGTTCATAGAGTCTTTAACGCCTTGGTTTGCGATACCTGCATCTTTAACATCGTAGCCAGCTGATGTGTATTTGAATGCGTAACCGCCGTCAGCTGCCATTAGAGGCCATGTGAAGTACGGTTCTTTTAGGTTCCACATGATCGCTTTCTTGCCATCTTTTTGAAGTTCTTTGTCTAGAGCTTCAACTTCTTCCCAGTTCTTAGGTGGGTTTGGCACTAGGTCTTTGTTGTAGATTAGAGATAGAGACTCTACTGCTACTGGGTAGCCGATGTACTTACCATCGTAAGTTACTGCGTCCCATGCGAAATCAACAACGCCTTCTTTGATCTCTTTAGAAGGTTTAATTTCTGCTAGAAGACCTGCTTCTGCGTAACCACCGAAACGGTCGTGAGCCCAGAACACGATATCAGGACCATCACCTGTCGCTGCAACTTGTGGGAAACGGTTTTCTAGGCCGTCTGGGTGAGCAACAGATACTTTAATACCTGTCTCTTCTTCAAACTTCTTACCAACTTCCGCTAGACCGTTGTAACCTTTGTCACCGTTGATCCAGATAGTCAATTGTCCTTCTTCGATAGCAGCGTTTGCGCCAAACGAGCCAAGAGCAACTAGAGTACTAAGTGCTACAGTGCTTAGGGCATTTTTCATGTTCATATCCTTTTTATACTTGTGTTGTAGGGCTCGACCACAGAGAGGTTTCGCCTAATCCTCTGCTATAATCTGGCAAAAGAGCAAGAAGCTCATCATCCTATTTTCTACGCCCTCTGTAGTATGGAGTAAATCCGTGATCCACATCCTTAGATGTTGGAGACGGCGATCACAAAACCAGAAGCAAGTGTGATCAGATTCACCTGATTGGCGATGATTTTTTTGAAGTCGGTCTCTCTACGCCAGCTCATCCCCCTCCTTGCTCCTCCCCTCCTACTCCCCCTACAAAAAGTTTACTTGGGAGGATGTGACAGTTGACGGAAATCAGGAAACTACAGCTATCCAAGAGTGGATGGTAAGAACCCTTTCCAGTTGCTTGTAACTGGTTTGCATTGCCGAGTTAGTTTGCTGTTATAGCAAAGATGTTCGTGGTAATAGTTGTTACTTACGGGGGAGACGTCTTCGCTATACGGGGGAGGTAAACTAACCCTTTGGCATTGACGGGTGATGTGGACACGACTTCCCATTTTGTGTCCCTCACCCTTTTTTCTTTATGTTCTTACACAATTTATACTCAAGTGACTTCATAAATTCGGTTATCTTTGTACAATCGAACTTAATGACTCTGAAAGATCGTTCTTTCCCAGAACTGTAGAGGTTACTTTGGTATAACACCTTACTATAAATTCCTACTTTTACTGCCCAGTTGCTAGGACAGCTCAAGCAGTAACTATGATAAAAATATTGATCGAGGACGAGCTAAGATGGCGAGTGTCACATTAAAAAACGTATGTAAAGCATACGGCGATGTATTGATTTCTAAGAATGTTGACTTAGACATTAAAGAAGGCGAGTTTGTTGTCTTCGTTGGCCCATCAGGTTGTGGTAAATCAACGCTACTGCGTTGTATTGCAGGTCTGGAAGATATTACTTCTGGTGATCTATACATCGGCGAACAGCGCATGAACGATGTTGAACCATCAAAGCGTGGTGTTGGCATGGTATTCCAATCTTACGCTCTATACCCTCACTTGAACCTATACGACAACATGTCTTTTGGTCTTAAACTAGCTAAAGCAGACAAAGCAGAAATCGACAAACGTGTTGAACACGCAGCAGAAATCCTGCAGCTAAGCCACTTACTTGAGCGTCAACCTAAAGCGCTATCAGGTGGTCAACGTCAGCGTGTAGCTATCGGTCGTACACTGGTATCTCAGCCAAACTTATTCCTATTGGATGAGCCATTATCAAACCTTGATGCGGCTCTGCGTGTACAGATGCGCTCTGAAATCACTAAGCTACAACGCAAACTGGGTTGTACAATGATTTACGTAACGCACGACCAAGTAGAAGCAATGACAATGGCAGACAAAATCGTCGTTCTTGATGGCGGTTATGTTTCTCAAGTTGGTCGTCCACTAGAGCTATACCACTACCCACAAAACCGCTTCGTTGCTGGCTTTATTGGCTCGCCAAAGATGAACTTCATGAGCGTTTTCATTGAAGAAGCAGAAAAAGAGCGCGTAAAAGTACAGCTTTCTAACGGTACCTCTTTCTGGATCCCTGTTGATGGTACAACTGTGACTCGCGGTGAGCGCATGTCTATGGGTGTTCGCCCTGAGCACTTACTAAAATCAGGTGAAGGCGATGCAACTATCGACGGCACAGTGATGATAGTAGAGAAGCTGGGTAACGAAACTCAAGCTTATCTAAACCTAAAAGGCTCTGATTCAGATGTTATCTTCCGCCAACCAGATACGCTAGAAGTTGAAGTGGGCGATTCATTGAGCATCGGTATTCCTGCACATCGTTGTCACCTATTCCACAGCGATGGTCGCGCATGCCGCCGCCTATTCAAAGAACGTGGTGTGGACTTCGAAGAGCTTGAAGTTGCCTAACTGACACTCTTTCGCTTACAGATGTAAAAAAACCAGCTTCGGCTGGTTTTTTTACATCTGTAGAAGACAGGCAATATCAACGCATTCTCAAAGCTGATAAGAAGTGTCTAGGTTGTAGTCGTTGCCATCTTTGGCTGTAAACTCTTTATCCTCGCTACGTGCCGCTGGCTTTCCTTTACGATCGCTCTTGATAAGGCTAATCCAATGACGCATCGCCACTTCACAAGGTTGATTCTGTTGAGCAAGCGTTGAACAGCACTCAATTTGAATATCATCAATACGTGTTAGCTCGACACACCCAGTGCCTTTATTACAGCCGATCATCACTTCTACGTGGCTGCCCTCTCCGTCTCGCATTAAGATTGAACACGGCGACTCTTTCTCCCCGTTATAAGCCACAAAGTGCTTAGGATGACGCAGGCCTGTGTGGCTGCCATCTTTGAAATACGCCACCAAGTGACGATAGTCAATCATGTAAGCTGATACCTCTTGGTGAGAACCGGTTTCTAATGGAAACAGCTCATCTAAGATCTGTTTGCCTTGGCAAGATTTCTGGTCAGTGGCTTCGGCTGCAAGTGTTTCGACCGCAACGACAGCTTCAGCGATAAATGGTTTCTTCTTATTTTGGTATGACGTGGTATTCATCGTTAGCATATTCATGGTCTTTCCCTCACACAGCACTCGTAATTATTGGTAGAGCAACAATTCCAAACAAGCGTTTAAACTTTGCTTAAATTTGTGATGTCGCTTACTTGGTAGACTAGCGTAATTTTGACTACAATTTCACAACAGAAATTTTACAATGTGAATTTTACAAAATGAGCCTGTCAAAAAGCCTAGTCCGCCAATCCCATTTTCTTGGCACCAAGATACGTAATCTACGTAAGCGTAACCATTTAACCATGGAAGACCTCTCTGCGCGCTGCATTCGCATCGACCCAGATTACGCCCCTTCGGTGTCTTATCTCTCCATGATAGAGCGCGGCAAGCGTGTCCCGAGTGTGGACATGCTGTCGGTGATCGCTCAAGTGTTCCAAAAAGACCCTGCTTGGTTCCTCGATGATGAGCCAGAGCAAGAAGCCATTACCCCTGATAAAGGGCGTAGAGGGGGGATTAGCGGGATGGCATTGGAGCCTAGTTTTCTGTTTTCTAATGATATTTTGCAAATTGCCATCCCAGAAATGCTTTCTCAGGCCGGTATCACCGGGCGACAGTTTGCTCATTTACTCATTCGAGCCCACCAAGAGAGCAATCAAAACCATTTTCCAGACTTAGAACGGGCGGCTGAAGAGGTCGGGCTCAAGCGACTGAACCTCAGCGTTGAAGATTTAATCGATATCGCCCAATCTCTAGGCGTAAACATTCGCTGGATACAGCGTACGCCGCAAGACGTGGTTGATGAGTTAGGGGTGAGCAGTAAGCAAGTCATCAGCTCTTTCTTTGAGCCCCCCAGTACCATTTATCTTAATGAGGTACTGAAAGACTACCCGACTCGGTTGAAATACGACTTAGGGGTGTATATCGGCCACTGCGTTCTGCACAACCGTGAGAGCCTTAAAAATGTGTTGTTGGTGGGCAGTGCTAACACCTGGGAAGACAACATTCACCAGAGCTCTCAGGTAGAACTCAACTCACAAGATATTCTGCAAGCGTGGCGTGACTTCGAGTCGAGTTTCTTTGCAGGCGCCCTGCTCTGCCCTAAAGTCCCCTTTAGGCAACTTCTCGACCGTAATGGTTACGAAATAAGTGTGCATCAGAAAGCAGGCGTCTCTCCTTCTGTCGCTATGCGTAGGATGACCGTTGTCTCTCCTTATCCACACTGGCACTACTTTGATGCTTATGGCCAAAATAAACTGAAAGCGGTTTATCGCGGAAATGGTATTCCGCTTCCGTGGGGAAATATGCGTCAGGTTAACGACCCATGTCAGCACTGGGCGGTATTCCGTCGTTTATCAGAACCGCAATCTGGCAGTTCGGCGCAAATCTCAATTTTGCATGTGGGGGATGAGCCAAGGATCTACTGCTGTGAGTCTGCAAACATGATGGACTTAGCGGGTAACAACCGTGTCTTGTGCGCAGGTATCGATCTTAACCCCGCCATTGAGGCACAAGGCGGTGATGCGGTCAGTATGGCCGAACAGCTTAAAAAGGTGTGTGTCCAGTCTGGCGGTAGCGCGCAAATTCCGCTTTCGATTCGCAAAGATCTCACCACAATCGCCAAAATTCTCAATATCAATTGGATTGAAAGAGGCGTTAACGGCCCAGCGAGAGTGATTTGTGCGCGTGGAGCGGCGTGTCCAAGAGAGCCGAGTTGCTATGGCGACCCAATATCTGTGGTGGAGAAAACGTTTTAACGAACGTATTAACGTATGTTTTAACGGATGTTTTGACAGATTTCAGGCAAAAAAAAGCCAATCACAAATTGGGTGTGATTGGCGCTATATTTTTTGTGAACAATAAAGGTTCACTAACAACGTCAGTTGGCTAGGTGACCCTCGGCTTAATAAGGGTCGATTTAACTAATGCAGATGCTGTGCCAACTTTTAAACCTACCAAGAAAAACAGCACTTCAGTGATAATGTGCTCGATATTCCATCAATTTTAGCCCAACACTGTGCATAGCGAGAATGCACGATGGCTTAACATTATAATTTTGCAACGATAATTCTTTGCAATTTGCAATAAAATCCACATTTGCAATCCATTAAATGCAACTCATAACCTAAAGCACATAGGTTTCGACAATCTACTTACAAGCCATTTTAGGTGAGTGCTATATTTGAAGGACAAAAGGAATGTCTTAAGTACTTAGCAAACTTATTGCTTGTGGTCACTGAGGCTAATCAAAGGAAGGTGCAATGTCGCAATCACTGACATTCATACGCAATACATTTTCAACTTCGTGGTGGATTTCATTTACGCTTGCATCCGCTCTGCTGTCCCCCCTATCATGGTCCAGCAACCCGCTAAACGAATCGGATACTGCCGAGTTGATCAAGCTCACCTACGAAACCAAACTCGATACTCTACCTCTATTTAAACAAGGGCATTATGGTCTGCGCTTATATCGCCAGACACACAACCCCAAGTACATTCCTGCTATTGAGAGTGACTTAACCCGGATCGCTGACCGCCTCAACCTCTTCGCTCAAACGGTAGACAGCGATGAAGAGATTGCCGCTTATTCTCTTAAGCGCTTGCTAGGGTATCTCGATGATTATGATGAAAGAAGTCGCCGCCGTTACCATGCGACACAGTGGAACCCTGAATATCTCTATCTCGGTGTTGACTTGCTAGGCTCAATGGCACGAGCTAATGAGTATGGCCTCAAGCATCAACAAGATGAAAAGCTAAGAAGCATCCTAAAACGCTATGACTTCACTTTTTTTGTTACAGACCGAGATATGATTCAAGCGTGGGCAGCCCAACTCGCCAACCAGGTCTATTGGCTCAAGCAACTAGGTGAAGATGATTACACCGAACTCTTCATTAAGCGCTTTAAAGAGGTCTATCCTGACCACAAAGACAGTGAGCTGACCAAGCAGCAATACATGAATAAACTGTATGGGATGACACACATCATCTTAGCTGATTCTGAGTACTATCAAACAACAGTTACCGAATCTGACCATCAATGGATCTACAACTACTTTAGAGAGAATATCGAACATATTTTGGCGGTAACTAAAGAGGACGTCATTGCTGAAGTGGGGATCTGTTTTCTACTTGCGGGGCTAGACGATGATCCTGTGGTCACAAAATCGAAAGAAGTGATTAAACAGTCGGTGGACCTACAACAAGGTATGGTGCCCTCCGTCACTGGTAGCTTTGATTTTGCCTATGGCGAACATCGTAACGTGCTTGCTATTATGTTGTTAGATTGGCAAACACCTAAGCTAGGCCCAACAATTCAGCACAATCCGCAAGTATTCATTAACCTACCTCAAGGGTTAATTCCCAAGTAACGTTTGCTGTTGCCCACTAGCCGAACATATACATAACCCAAAGAAAAAATAGGCCACCAACACTCATCCATATCGCATAGCGGATATTTTCAGCTTTGTGTTTCTTTGAGTGAAGAATCGAAGACAGAGCGAGTCTTTTGACCAGCTCACTGTGTTGCTCATTATCTTGAGTTGCTTGCTTTGAAGGCTCTTGCTGTGAAAGTAAGTGCTTTGATGCAGACAGAGAGGCACGTTGATGAGCTTGTTCACTCTCGCGTATTTTGTCTGCTGTATTTGCCACTCGAGTGTAACGATGCCATTGCTCAAGCGTCATGTCACCCGATTTATCATAATGAGGCCGAGGCGAAATATGTGGGGATTTAACTGCCATGTCCTTCCTCCTTTGCATCCATAGACTAATGAGTTATCTATTTATAACTTAAGTATATAAGCAAAAAAGGCGCTTCATTAACTAATGAGCCCACCAAGATGTATCAAAACATTAACGCTGCAAATCAAACCCTAATTAGTCATTCAGCAAAACGACGTTAGGGTACATTTTCAAGCGGGACAGATCGTCAGATAAGTTACGTTTGGTTTGCTCTATAATTTCTGTATTGAAAGGCGCGTATTTGTCACTACCACTGTCCGCTATCCAATCCTTGTCTCCCGACAACAGTGCGACCTCTTTCTCTGAGAATGAGCTGCGTGAAGGCTTAACCTGATTGGAAAACTCGACCACCTCTCCAAAGGTCAAACTCGCTAGAAGACGTTCTTTATCGAGTCGAAATCGGTCAAAGTTAAACACTCTAAACTCGACATCTGGATGAGACTGAAACAGTGAATCAAAAACATCAACCCAGGACAAAGAAGTGATATCTAGCCCTGCTAGGTATTGCTCCAGAGATTGGTAGGGGAAATGCCTTAAGTGCTCACAATAGGCAGAGGTATAAAAATCGGCAAAATTACGAATGTTGATAAACACCACCAGCTTTTTGGTGTGAATGTGACGAATACACCAACTGACGCGTTGCTCACAATCGAAGTAGACCCCTTTGTTTAAGTGTTCTGTGCCATTGAGCACATTCTCATCAGATAATAGCAGTCGATTATGAGGTGAGGTCCGGCGTCCCACAGAACAGAACCCAAAGCGATAGATCTTGTCTCTCAGCACATCAAGCGGGTAATACTTCACTCCATATCTGTCCATATGACTGAGCGCAATTTGGTCTTGAACAAAGGTCGTTGCCGTCTTGTGAATACCAATATGAAAGTGACACTCATCAAAGGGGCCAAAACGGTATTGCTTGATTTTATCAATCACACTATGAGCCATAGCGCGGGTATATCGATAGCTTCTTCGCAGCAAACTCACCTCTTCGTACGGCGGAAAATCAAACCAAAACCCCTTTGCTCTCACATTCATCGACTCATCCTAAACTATTAGCGCTAGAGGTACTCAGTGTAAAAACACTAGCACTTTAGTAAGTACTAAATATTCATTAATTTCAGCTCAAGACCTTAATCCTATACCTACCCTCTGTCACACTGAGCAGGTGAACTTATCAAAAGGACCTGATATGCGACCGACAAAAAATGGTATGGATTCACTCTGTATAACAACCACTCTCTTAGCCTCGATTTGTGCCAGCAATGTGTATGCTGCTGCAGAGGAGTATCAACTTGTCTGGGCTGATGAGTTTGATTACACCGGCCTTCCTGACTCAGAGAAGTGGGGCTACGAAACCGGTTATGTGCGTAACAACGAGCTGCAATATTATACTGAAGCAGACCCGCTCAACGCTTATGTGTCCGATGGTCATCTCAAGATCATCGCAAGACGTCCACACGCCACTCACCCCAAAGTGACTTCTGCCAGCCTCACCACTGAAAATATCGTTGACTGGACTTACGGAAAAATTGAAGTAAGAGCTAAGCTGCCAACAGAAAAAGGCATGTGGCCGGCTATCTGGACGCTAGGCAGCAATATAAGAAAAGTTTACTGGCCCAAAAGTGGTGAGATTGACATCATGGAGTACGTCACCAGTAAATTGGGGGTCATACACAGTAATACGGTGTATTTCGATTATGACCTGAATACGAAACAACAGAAAAATGGCAACGCGACACGGATTGAAGAGTTAGAGGCGTTCTATACCTACGCCATTGAATGGACCCCTGAGAGCATTCGCTTTTTCGTCGACGATAAACAACACCATGAGTTTCATATCGATGTTGTTGATAAGGACAGAAACCCTTTCCACAAGCCCCACTACTTAATTATGAACCTTGCCGTGGGTGGAGCTTGGGCTGGGGAGCCCGACTATAGCTCATTCCCAGCCACATTCACGATTGACTATGTTCGCGTCTATCAAAAAACTCAAAGCCAATAATGTTATAGATACTCGCAAAGATACGCCGTTGCTGTTTCGACTTTAAGGTCAAACGATGATTCAGCGTCCACCTCAAATGCCTCGCCAGAGCTGAATGTTGTCCATTCACTGTCAGTGAGGCGTTTAATGGTTAAAGCGCCTTTAACAACGGTCATTCGCTCGGCAGCTACCGTACCAAATGTATATTCGCCTGGTGCCATCACACCAACACTGCTCTCTGCTCCCTGTTGAGAGAAACCCAGTGACTTCACACCACCTTCAAAATAACTGTTTTCCTTAATCATCATGCTTTCCTTGTTTGACTCAAATTAAGATATTGCATAATTTCAGATGTTTAACCAATTGTAAACCGCGTTATAATCTCTAGATAACAGACAACGTTAAGAGCATACATGTTAGAAAATCTAATCCGCGAAGCCAGCGCATTGCTGGGCGACTGGCAGCAAAGCGTACTGGCGATCACTATTGGCAGTTTGATTGTTTGGGGCTTGTGGCGCATCTTGTATCAACGCCTCGATACCATTACCAATAACACGCGCTTCAGCTGGGATGAGAGCTTACTGCATGCCGCAAAGTCACCCATCAGCGTATTAATTTGGTTTTGGCCTGCTACACTCTCTATCGGTGTTGTGCTTGATTACTTTTCTGATACGCCACACGCTTGGCTTGCCACAATCAAACACATCTTACTGATCCTGATATTTATCTGGTTCTGTACCCGCCTTGTGGGTGAAATTGAAAGTCATGCACTTAAATCAGAAAAGCATGACCCCTCGACCATTGAAGCGATTGGTAAGGTCGCTCGACTATTCTTCTTCGTCATTGGTTTGCTCACTATTATTCAGAGCTTGGGCGTCAGCCTAACCGGTCTTTTGACCTTCGGTGGTGTGGGTGGTTTGGTTGTCGGTCTGGCGGCGAAAGATCTCCTATCTAACTTCTTCGGCGGCATGATGATCTACTTTGACCGCCCATTTAAAATCGGCGACTGGATCCGCTCTCCAGATAGACAAATTGAAGGCACAGTGGAACGTATCGGTTGGCGTATGACGGTTATCCGCACATTTGACAAGCGACCTCTTTACATTCCCAACTCTGTCTTTAGCAGCATTGTGGTGGAGAACCCGTCGCGTATGCACAATCGTCGTATATCGGAAAATATCGGTATTCGCTATCAAGATGCTGCGCAGCTCGAGAGTATTGTGAATGAAGTCAAAACCATGCTGAAAACACATCCAGAGATTGATACTTCTCAGACGCTCATTGTTAACTTCAACGGCTATGGCGCATCGTCTCTCGATTTGATGGTTTACACCTTCACCAAGACGGTGAACTGGGTCTATTTCCATGAAGTGAAGCAAGATGTTCTGATCAAGACCTTAGCCATCATTCACCGCCACGATGCGGATATTGCCTTTCCGACTCAAACACTCAATGTCGTCACACAGTCGAATGAAGAGCCGCCCGTTCAGTAATTGGTTGCAAACTACTATTCAAATAACTATCTGGTTATCATAAATAAGGGCCTCCAATTGGAAGCCCTTGTTTATTTATATTGTTCTTCAGTCGATTAACCGTTACGACGCGCTTCCACTGCTGCGGCAAGTTGGCGCAATACTTTTTCTGTATCATCCCACCCAATACACGCATCGGTAATCGATTGACCGTACGTTGGAGCACAGCCGTCAACCAAATCTTGACGTCCTTCCACTAGGTGCGACTCGATCATCACACCAAAGATCGCCTGCTCACCGCCCGCAATTTGACCACACACATCTTCTGCGACGAGCATCTGACGTTGGTACTGCTTTGAGCTATTTGCATGGCTAAAGTCAATCATCACCTTTTGTGGCAAACCTGAAGCTTCAAGCTCGCTCTTAATCGCTGCAACATGCTCGGCACTGTAGTTTGGCTCTTTTCCGCCACGTAGGATCAAGTGACAGTCTTCATTACCCGCCGTTTCAACGATTGCAGAGTGACCGTATTTTGTCACTGATAAGAAGTGGTGTGAGGCACTTGCAGAGCGAATTGCGTCAGACGCGATCTTAATGTTGCCATCGGTACCGTTTTTGAAACCCACTGGGCATGACACACCAGACGCGAGCTCTCGGTGAACTTGAGACTCTGTAGTACGTGCGCCAATCGCACCCCAACTGATCAAATCACCGACATATTGAGGCGTGATCATATCCAGGAACTCACCCGCTGTCGGCATCCCCATATCAGTCAGGTCGAGCAGAAGCTTACGCCCCATACGCAAGCCATCATTAATCTTAAATGTATCGTTCAAGTAAGGGTCGTTGATCAGTCCTTTCCAGCCAACCGTGGTACGCGGCTTTTCAAAGTAAACACGCATGACCACTTCGAGCTTGTCACCCAACTCTTCACGCAGAACCTTTAGGCGCTTACCATACTCTAGCGCCGCTTCAGGATCATGAATCGAACATGGGCCGATAATCACCAACAGACGATCATCATCGCCTTTCAGCATGTTTGAAATGCTTTTGCGACTGTTATACGTGGTAGCTGCAGCGACTTCCGTTGTTGGAAACTTCTCTAAAACCGCCACTGGTGGCAAAAGTTCTTTTACTTTGCTAATTCTTACATCATCGGTTTGAAACATCGCTTACCTCATCCTTAAATCATTAAGCTGTTATAAATTTTTCTCAGCTCAAATACTGAAACTATTTTGTTTGTGTTTTGATTTAAGACGTAAGTTAACCAGTAAAAAAACGAACTTCAATCACTTTTTTCCACAAAAGGCAATAATACCGCTATTTTTATAATAAATTTAGAATGTAAACTTAGCATTACACTCAGCAGTGGCTAGACTTTTACAGTCGGTATCGAACAGTAGATCGCCTCAAGCTCAGCCAACGGTTTAGGCTTGCTGTATGAATAACCTTGAAGTATATCTATACCCGTGCTTTTTAGCGCCATCGAGTGCGCTTCGGTTTCCACCCCTTCTGCCACCACGCGATAACCTAAGCTTTTTCCCATCAAAATCATGGTGGCAACAAAATCTAAATTTGCCTGTCCATCGGTAATATCACGAATAAATGATCGATCAATTTTGACCTCATTAAGAGGCAAACGCTTAAGCAAAGACAAAGAGGAAAACCCAGTGCCAAAATCATCGAGAGAGAGCGCAATACCTGCCGAGTGTAACTGAGCTAATACTTGGCTACATAACTCATAATCGGTGATGGCGGCGGTTTCAGTTATCTCAAAGCAGAAGATTTCTAGAGGTAATTGATGATTGAGGATGGTCTGAATCGCAGACGACGCGAAGTGTGTATTTACGAGCTCTTTCGCACTGACGTTAATGGAGATACGAGATAAGCCTCGTAGCCATTGTGACGCTGACAAATCACGACACACCTGATTGAGAATATACTCGCCAAATGAGGTGATTAAACCACTCTCTTCGGCCACTTTAATAAATTGGTAGGGTGGTACATCACCGAGAGTCGATGAACGCCAACGGGCTAAGGCTTCAACACCCACGACCATATTGTTATCAGCACACACTTGAGGTTGATAGTGAATGTCTATTTCCCCTCTTTTTAGCGCCCCTTTTAGGTGGTGCTCCATGGTCACCATATCATCACTTGAGCAGTTCATCTCTGGCGAGTACACCACCGCTCGACAGCCACCAGCCTGCTTGGCTTTATACATGGCGATATCGGCTTTCTTGATCAATTCATCCGCTGTGGTTCCATCTTCTGGATAGAACGCCACACCGATACTACCTTGTGCTTCCAACTCGATATCATCGTGAACCAGAGGTCGGGCAATACGGCGTAAAATTTGACTGGTTAACTCGTTCGCTTGTTGATGGTTTTGTACATCACAGAAAAATAAAAACTCATCACCTCCCAAGCGAGCCAAATGCTGACGGTCATCTAATAGCTCACGTAGCTGCATGGAAACATGGCGCAATAATGCATCGCCGGTATGGTGACCAAACGTGTCATTGACCATCTTAAAACGGTTTAAGTCCATCAACATCACAGCTCTGCGACGATTGGTGTTTTGACTGATAAACTGATTGATGTCTTGAATGATTTTGCGGCGGTTCGCAATACCGGTTAACGCATCAAAATATGCCATATGATGAATTTTTTCGGCACTTTCTCTCTGTTGCGTAATGTCCGTCAAAGAGCCAATAAATCGGATCGGACGCCCACTAGAGTTGTGCACTGCCGCACCGTTCGCTTGCACCCACAAGAAATCCCCATGCGCAGTACGCATGCGAAATTCAGTTTTAAAAGGCACGTTATTGATGAGGTGCTCGTGAATCTTGTCTTCTATGTCAGAGATATCATCATGATGAATAAACTGGAAAAGCTCACTACAATCAATAAAGTAACGCTCGCTATTAGACACACCCAACATATCAACCAAACGGCTATTCCACGTTAAGCGGTTGGTTTGCAAATCCCAATCCCAGATACCGTCATTTGATGTATTCGACACCACTTTCAGTTGCTGAAGGATCTGCTGCAGGCTTTTTTGACGGGTGTTCGCCGTTTCTAGCAGTGCATCACGTTCAATAAATAGAGCAAGCATATCAAGGTAGTTGGCAAACATAGAGTATGCACCTACCCCTTGATCTACCTGCTGTGAGTCATTAATACACAATAGCTTCCATTGACCATCAAAACCGGTTTTGACCGGGATAACCGTAGAGACGTAATGCTGCTGTGGCATAGTGGCAGGAAAATGCTCAACACTGCGGGCAATCATGTTGTCACTCTGAGTGTGCTTTGCTTGTGAGCCATTGGCGTACAAGGTCTGCTCTATCTGGAAATGCTCAGATTGACAGTGCGCCAATACCGCCTCATCAAAGTGGTAACCAAAACAGTTTTGCGCATCTAGAATCGAATCAAAACCATCTTTAGCTTGCGAATAAAAGCTCTCAAATAGCTCTGCGGGCGATTGAGAATCCGCCGCCATCATTTGCTGACGGACGCTCTTGCTCTCATCCAAGTTCGGCTTAGCACCTTGGCCACCACACGAACTTCTCACTACCAAACATTGTGGGGTAAGGACAACTTCACTCGAATACGCAGCGCCTTTTACACGCTCTACCGCGCGCAGCAGGGCGCAACGAGCAAGTTCTTCAAGGTTTTGGTCAACGGTCGTCAACGAAACGGACTGTTTTTCACCAAGGAATACGTTATCGACTCCTACTAACGCTACATCTTCTGGAACGGATAGCCCTTGAGCTTTCAGTTGCTGCATCATCCCAATCGCATTTTGGTCTGCTGCACAGATGACGGCTGAGCACTGGCAATCTCTCTCAATGTAAGCTTTTCCTGCGTCTCGCCCACCAGCAAAAGAGCAATCTCCGACGGAGAAAAAATCACCAGAAACGAACTCTCCGTGATGCTGGCGCACTTTTTGTTGATAAGATTTAAACCGCAGACGAATATCGTTGACACTCAAGTCACCACAAAAAGCAATTCGCTCATGCCCCATTTCACGAAGCCAGTCATAAAGAACAGCAACACCTTGAGTTTGATTGCTGTAGAACTGCTCAACAGGCAATGGGCTGTAACTCGCTCCGAGAGAGATGACGGGAATGTTTTTCTCAACCGCCTTGGCGATCAATTGATGAGAAGCACTATGCAGGACAACGAGCAGTGCATTGAGATTTTCTAAGCCTATCGGCAACTCATAATTACGACTCTCACCCGAGCGTATAAACACTAAGTTGATGTCTTGCTGCCTTGCTAACTGACGCAAAGCAATGCTGAGTTCACCCATATAGAAGCCGCTGAGTAACGGCATGATCACGCCCACGGTGGGGCGTTCATTATTACAGTGATTAATATTTTTCATTTGTTGTTTGCAAGCGCGTAGAGTCACTGTATTTCACCCCATTAATGATCCATTTCTATTGTTTTGATGAATTCGAGAGGGGATGAAAAACCTAGCCAACCGGTTGTGATTCTTTAATTGTCGTGAGTGATGGAAGCCACATCACAGTATGTTGTTATAGTTGCTTAATTTACGTTGATTTCCTAATCATGAAACAGAAAAACCATGAATATTTAATTAAGCGCACATTTTGTACGCCTTAAATCACGCTCTATGTTCGCTCAATCACATTACTATATAGTGATCTAACAATAAGGCGACAAATAAGCCCATCAGGTGGTAGATGGAAAACTTAAATGTCTCTATCGCCGACTTGTCATGACTGAAGTATTTAAGCTGCAAGGCATAGTAGATAAATCCTGCACTCAACACGGTTGATACCGCCAGATACAGCCAGCCACTCATACCAACCAACACGGGCATCAAGACCACTAACGCCAGTAATATCGTATAGAGCACGATGGAGGTTTTGGTGTACTCAACGCCATGCGTCACGGGCAGCATAGGAATATCAGCGCTGGCATAATCTTCTTTGCGGTGTATCGCAAGCGCCCAAAAATGGGGAGGGGTCCACACAAAAATAATCATCACCAATAACCAAGCATTGCCACTAAGCTCACCCGTCACCGATGTCCAACCTAATAACGGCGGCATTGCTCCTGCGATACCAGCAATCACAATATTCTGTGGCGTTGCGCGCTTTAGATATAAGGTGTACACCACAGCATAACCAAGCAAACTTAGAAAGGTTAACCAAGCGGTTAAGGTATTTACGCCAAACCACAGCAGTGCAAAACCAAACAACCCTAGTGAAAAAGCGAAAAGGCTCACTTTTAGAGCCGACACATCTCCCTGCGGCAGAGGGCGTTTATGCGTTCTGGCCATAATGGCGTCGATTCTTCGGTCAATTAGGTGATTAAACGCAGCAGCCGATCCAGCCATCATACCAATCCCTATCAAGCCTAATACCGTTTGCTGTAACGGCAGTGCGCCATCCACCGCGAGGCACATACCCACAATAGCGGTCAATAGCATTAACAACACCACTTTCGGCTTGGTCAATGTCCAATACACGCGCCACTGAACCAGAGGCTTGCTAGTTGGTTGTGCTGTTAATGTTTTACTCATATCCCACTCCTTGGCGCTCTTACACTATATTGGCAATCTCACGCTATATTGGCGTTCTCAAACTATAAGTGTCACGGCTAGTTGCGGACCGCCGTGGTCCAAATTCGATAATTGGTATAAAGCACAGCTACCACTAAACTTGCTGCGCCCAAGTTATGTGCCACCGCCACCCACAATGGCAGATGTAAGACGACATTGGCGATACCCAAGGCCAGTTGCAGAGTTAACACCGCTGCGACCAATTTCGCTTCCGACCTCAAACTTGCCCACTGCCAACATTTATAGATGAGGAGCAACAGGCATAAAGTCGTCACTAACGCCCCAAAGCGATGCACGACATGAATCGTCATCCGAGGCCCGTAGCTCAATACACCAAACTCATAGTTATCATGACCTGCTTGCCACCAGTCAAAAGCTTTAGCAAAGTCGAGCATCGTCCACCATTGACCTTCGCAAATGGGTAAGCGCGTACACACTAATGCGGCATAGTTTGATGATGTCCAGCCCCCTAACATCACTTGCAGCACGACGACTACAAGCGCGGCAGCAGCAAACAGCTTGAGTCCGTGATTGCTCTCCCCCGTTAGTCGCTGTAACCCATGTGGAGCAGGTGGGTGTGAGAGTTTCCAATACAGCAGAGATAAGCTCGCGAGCAATGTGAAGCCTCCGAGCAAATGTGCCATGACCACCACTGGCAGCAGCTTTAATGTGACTGTCCACATACCAAGTAGGGCTTGGAATACCACTAAAGCAGCAATAAAGGTGGGGAGTGTTCGGCTGATTGTGCGCTCTTTCCAACAGCGAAAAGTAATCCACGCGATCAACAGACCAAGAGTACCGGCGACATAGCGATGAATCATCTCAAGCCAAGCCTTATAAGGCTCTACAGCACGCTCCGGGAAAGCCTGATTCGCGAGCGCAATATCTGTCTGAGACTGCGGCACCAAAATTTTGCCATAACAACCTGGCCAGTCAGGGCAACCTAACCCTGCATCGGATAAGCGAGTGTAAGCGCCCAATGCAATCACAATTACGGCAAGGTAAAGGGTGAATCGAACTAAACTGACGGTGCTCATTAATGCCTCCTTGCGGTGTAACTCGAGGTAGTTATATTACTTACCCTACCCTTGACAGCTTGAGCAGCTTTTTAAAATCACGCAGCATGCCCTTCATTAACTGCGGTTGCGCCGATGACGGAACTAAATCAAACGAGTAACGCATCACCCATTGACCGAGCGGGTCGATAATCACTACGTCTTCACCATCTGCCACACTATCGGGTAAGCGCTTCACCATCTGCGACGGGATATCAAAGCGCTGAATCAAGGTGGTATCACTGTCTCTTTGCATGATCAAAACTGGCTCTACCCGCTCGGTATATTTGCCGAGCGCCAAGTAGCTTTGTCTAAGCAAGGTGACACGTTCTTGGCAGGCTTTCTCACAATGCTTCGGCACCACAAATGCCAGTTGCCACATCGGTTTTTCAGGTCGGTAATCTACGCCAAGGTTTTGATAGGTCAATCTCGGCTCTATCAACACCCCTTGGTTAGTGACACCGGGTTGATACCATTGGTTATACAAAATCACGTACGCCGCGATAGCCGGAATGGCAAAAAACAGCACCAAGGCAATCAAAGTCACGCGCCCTTTCCATACTGAACGTTGCGGTGTCGCTGTCATATCAAAGCCCTCCTCGAGCTTGACGCTTTTGCAATGCTCGAACGCTCACCCATGTCATAAGGCCTAGGAACACCGCCGACATCATGAACCACTGGGTCGCATAGCCAAAGTGCTTAGTCGAAGACATTGGAATCGGCACCCAAGGTTGAGGGTAAGGCCAAGACTCAGCCTGTGGCTGGATCACCACAGGTTGGATCTCGATACCAAACAACTGAGAGATCTGCGCAATATTGAGGTTTTGAATTCGGTAGGGAGCAATAAACTCAGGGTCGATATCATTGCTAAGTGGGTTCTCCGAGCGCTGATAAACCCGAGCGCGATAAACAAAATCACCATGCTTCCAGTTCACCTTAGGCAATACCGAGCGTGAGGCCGGGGCAGTCACAAAGCCCCGCTCCAACAACCAATAACGCTCATCTGCCTCAATCAGTTGATAAGCCAGGTAACCGACTTTGCCTTTATAAACTTGATTATCGAGCAATAGATAACCTTCTGGGATTGCTCGCCCTTGCGCGATGACTGACAACCCCGTTGGGTTTTCTGCCTCGACAATTTCTGTCAAATCAACCGGAGGCTGCTTAGCACGCTCTACCAAACTGTGCTCTAGGCGCTCTTTTTGATAGCCACGATCCAATTGCCACAAACCCAATTTGAACAATAGGGAAAACACAACCACAGTGATAAGAGTCAAAGCGGCAATACGAAAAATAGTCGGACGCGAACTCATCGATTCAGGGGATACAGTTATGGTATTTTTATTTAAAACGGCTTTAGTCATTTTACTGCTCTTTATCATCCTTAATTTGGCGTTTGCCTTAGTACAACTGGTGCGTCAAAGTGACCAATCTGAAGAGCAAAAACCAATGAGCCATTACCTTGGTCGCCGAGTAATGTTCTCAGCTGTGGTGGTTGTCCTTCTCATCCTTGCATTGACTAGCGGGTTGATTGAACCCAACCCAACGCCTCAATAGCACCACCTTATTTAAAGACTAGTCTATTCAGTGGTATGCGCCCACTTTTAAGCTCATACTCTTGCTATAAGACATACACAAATACAAACAAGCACAGCCACACCACATCAACGAAGTGCCAATACCAACTGCCTGCCTGAAACGCAAAGTGGTTCTTCGGCGTAAAGTGGTCTTTGGCAATGCGGGCCAGAAGTACAATCAAAAACAGCGTGCCCAAGCAGACGTGAAGACCGTGAAAACCCGTGAGCATAAAGAAGGTATTGCCATAAACGCCCGATTGCAGCGTCAGCCCCATCTCTTGATAAGCGTGAATGTACTCTTCCACTTGGAAATAGAGAAAGAACACCGCAAGAATAATCGTGATCTCAAGCCAGACGATTAGCGCCGTGCGCTGGTTTCGCTCTAAACTCACATGCGCCATGTGCAGTGTGATAGACGAAATCAACAGTATGATGGTGTTTTTCAGGGGCAAACCTTGCCACGGCATCGCTTGCGTTGTGTCTCCTGCTGGCGTGGTGAGTAGCGGCCACAGCGCATCAAAACTTGGCCATAACAACTCGTGTGTCATCGCGTTGTTACTGGCGCCACCGAGCCAAGGCACAGAGATCATCCGTGCATAGAACAACGCCCCAAAAAACGCCCCAAAGAACATGATCTCAGAAAAGATAAACCAACTCATGCCTTGTCGAAACGAGCGCGACAACTGCTCTGAATACAGACCTGACAACGACTCGGTAATCACGTTGCTGAACCAACCGGCGAGCATATACAGCAACACGCCAAAGCCAATAAACAACACAACTTTACCAAACACGCCGCCCGCGCCATCATTGCCCATGTTTTGGATCGTTAATCCCGCACCGACAGCGACAAGAAACAGAGAGACTGCACCGACAATTGGCCAGCGGCTTTGAGCTGGCACATAGTAAGTACTTACCTTTGATTCGGTGGATGAATGAGGCTCTGTATTCATAGTGTCACTCCTTGCGACGAAACCACAACAGGTTGTGGTGCTGTGTCATTGGGGGTGGTGAAGCTCACCCGCTGAATCGAAACCGCATCGTCACGCTGGGCGGTTGTCGCCTGTGTATCGACACGATCAGAGATGTCATACAGCGTATAAGACAACGTCAGTGTGTGAATCGAATCTGGAATGTCTGGTTCGATGTAGAAAATCAACCCCATCTCAGTCGAAGCTTGTGCAGACAAAGGCTGTTGATTGAAGCAAAAGCACTCCATCTTATTGAAATAGCTCGCACCTAAACCCGGAGACACCGATGGCACGGCTTGCCCTACCATATCCGCAGCAGAGCGGTTCTCCGCGAGATAAAAGGTTTGAATCACCTCCCCGGGATGAACCTCCATCGTGGAGACTGACGGCGTAAAGCGCCAAGGCATATTCGGCGTGACGTGTGACATAAACTCCACCTTAATGGTGCGAGAAATATCCACCTGCATACCCACGGGCGCACTGACTGAACTGGCGTTGGTCTTGCCGTTTATCCCCAATACATCGCACATCACGTCATACAACGGCACCAAGGCAAAACCGAAGCCAAACATGGCAACAACAGCGCCGAGCAGTTTGACCGTCAGTTTGCGATTTTTATCTTGCGTATCCATACCTTCCCCTTTACGCCCTAATCAATCTTGGGCGGCGTTTCAAAGGTATGGTGAGGCGCCGGGCTTGGCACAGTCCACTCAAGCCCCTCGGCTCTGTCCCAAGGTTTGGCAGACGCTTTCTCACCGCCACGAATACACTTGATCACCAACCACAAGAAAATCAGCTGCGACAAACCAAAGGCGAACCCACCAATCGATACAATCTGATTCACGTCAGCAAACTGAATCGCATAGTCGGGAATGCGCCTTGGCATACCGGCTAGGCCTAAGAAGTGCATTGGGAAGAACAAGATATTGACCGAGATGACTGAGCACCAGAAGTGCCACAAACTCAGCTTGTGGTCATACATATTGCCTGTCCATTTCGGCAGCCAATAATATGCTGCTGCCATGATGGAGAATACCGCGCCAGACACCAACACATAGTGGAAGTGCGCTACGACAAAGTAGGTATCATGATATTGGAAATCTGCAGGCACAATCGCCAGCATCAAGCCTGATAAGCCGCCAATAGTAAACAGCACAATAAAGGCGATCGCGAACAGCATTGGCGTTTCAAATGTCATGGCCCCGCGCCACATGGTGGCCACCCAGTTGAATACTTTCACCCCTGTGGGTACGGCAATCAACATGGTGCAGTACATAAAGAACAGCTCGGCAAACACTGGCATACCTGTGGTGAACATGTGGTGCGCCCATACCAAGAATGACAGCAGCGCAATCGAGCAGGTGGCATACACCATCGAGTGATAACCGAACAGTTTCTTACCACTAAATGCGGGAATGATGGCTGAGACAATACCGAACGACGGTAATATCATGATGTACACTTCGGGATGACCAAAGAACCAGAAGATATGCTGGAACATTACCGGATCGCCCCCGCCAGCGGCATCGAAAAAGCTCGTTCCGAAGTATTTGTCCGTGAGCACCATGGTCACTGCGCCCGCGAGCACGGGCATTACCGCAATCAGCAAGAAGGCGGTGATCAGCCACGTCCAAACAAACATTGGCATTTTGAACCAAGTCATGCCCGGCGCGCGCATATTGACAATGGTTACAATCACGTTGATTGCCCCCATGATTGAGCTTATCCCCATGATGTGTACAGAGAACACAAACAGGGCGGTGCTATCAGGGCCATAGGTGGTGGAGAGTGGCGCGTAGAACGTCCAGCCAAAATCAGGGCCGCCCCCCGGCATAAACAGCGAAGCAAGCAATATGGCAAAAGCAAAAGGCAGAATCCAAAAACTGAGGTTGTTCATGCGAGGCAGTGCCATATCTGGCGCGCCAATCATCATCGGGATCATCCAGTTAGCTAATCCGGTAAACGCAGGCATTACCGCGCCGAATACCATGATTAAGCCATGAACAGTCGTCATCTGATTGAAAAAATGCGGCTCAACTAGCTGCAAGCCCGGTTGGAATAGCTCTGCACGAATGACCATCGCCATCGCACCGCCAGTTAAAAACATTGCAAAACTGAACCACAAATAGAGAGTGCCGATATCTTTGTGACTGGTTGAGTAGATCCAGCGCGCGATCCCTTTCGCAGGGCCATGACTATCATGGTCATCGTGCGCATGCCCTCCTGCTAAGACTTCATCGGGTGCGGCAGACTGCTTGCTGGGTTTATTGATAGGTTGGCTCATTACTCTGCCTCCTTGGCGGATGCCGAAAGGGCATTTTCCTTGAACTGATTAATGTCTGAGGCTTGAACGGTATCGCCAGTATCATTGCCCCAAGCATTGCGTTGATAGGTGATAACGGCAGCGATCTCTTGTTCAGTCAACTGATTGGCGAAGGCTTGCATCGCTGTGCCTGCTCGGCCGTTGACGATGATATCGATATGCGCATCCAAATCACCCGTTGCAATCGCACTGCCTTTGATAGCTGGGAATGCGCCCGTCACCCCTTCACCATTGGCTTGGTGACAAACCGCACAACGCGCGGCATAAACCGACTCCCCTTGCGTCATAAGGTCATCCATTCCTAATTCACTTGTAAGAGCTGCCGCCGCTTCTTCTTGCGCTTGAGCAATCTCCACTTTCTTCTCTGCTAGCCAAGCATCGTAATCGTCCTGCTCCATGGCATGAACCACGATTGGCATAAAGCCATGGGCTTTGCCGCACAGCTCTGCACACTGACCGCGGTAAACACCGGGCTTATCAACTAAAGTCCACGCTTCATTAATGAACCCCGGTATGGTGTCTTTTTTCACCGCAAAGTCAGGCACCCACCACGAATGGATGACATCATCCGATGTGAGTAGAAAACGGATTTTCTTACCGATTGGCACAACCAACGCATTGTCCACTTCTAACAAGTAATGCGCGCCCTTCTCTTCTAGACCATCAATCTGTTTCTGGTCGGTAGCGAGCAAACTGAAGAACTCGACGCCTTCGTCTAGATAGTCATAGTGCCATTTCCACTGAGAACCAGTGACTTTGATAGTGATATCAGATTGCGAGGTATCTTCCATCGCAAGCAGGGTCGTAGTCGCGGGGATAGCCATACCAATAAGAATCAGCACTGGAATGACTGTCCAGATGATCTCTACCTTGGTACTTTCATGAAAGTGCGCAGCCACCGCGCCTTTCGATTTGCGGTGCTTGATGATGGAATAAAACATAATCCCAAACACCACGAAAGCAATCGCGCAGCAGATATAAAAAATCAGCATATGCAGTTCATACACCTGCCCGCTGATCTCCGTGACCCCTTGCGTTAAGTTGAAGCGACTCATCGTGCTCGCACTTTCTTCACTGGCAAGTGCAAGTGAAGGGAACAATAACCCCACAGTCGACAGAATTGTTGCGACCAGCCTGTATCGAAGACTGGCACCATCCTTATGCAATCGCATCCATTTAGCTCCTTAGCATTCCCACCAATTATTCAATTGGAAAAAGGCCAATGAGGAGTTCAATGCTTACTCTTTGTTCCCTATATCCCTAAGTGCATCGAAAACAAAACCCCAGTGACAGCAACATCAATGTGCAAAACAAGATGTTATTTTTATGTTAATAAACGCTAGTTAAAGATACGTAAATGCGCAAGGGGTGGATTGGAAAAGGTTGGATTGAAGATTGAAGGTTGAAGGTTGAAGGTTGAAGGTTGAAGGAGAATACAGAATCGCCTTTGATAACAAAATGGCATTGTTTTCCTGCGAGCTTGAGACGCGAGATCCTTTAACCTTCAACCTCGAGCCTCTAACCAACCCAATCATTCCGACAACAGAAGAAGCAATCCGAACAACAAAAGCCGAATGTGATCCCCTCTGTACTCGTGTTTTATTTCGCCACCCACTCAGTTTCAATCAAAGTCTTATCCCCTTGCTTGAGGCGAACTAAAAACACATCACCCTCATGCACCACACCAACGCCGCTTGGGGTGCCGGTCATGATGACATCGTTGTCTTGTAGTGTGGTGTAGGTTTGCAGTTCAGAAAGAATCGTCAGGGGTGGGTAGAGCATTTGACTGACGTGGCCACGTTGAACGCGAACGCAGTTGATGAATAGCTCGATGCTCAACTCTGAGATATCGATATTTTCAAGTGAGATAAAGCGACTAAACACAGCAGAGCCGTCAAACGCTTTGGCGCGCTCCCAAGGTAGGCCTTTGTGTTTAAGTTTGGCTTGCAGTTCGCGCTTGGTGAGATCAAGGCCTACACCCACCGCTGAAAGCTGTTTGTTTTGAACCATAAAGCAGATTTCAGCTTCATAGTGCAACGGCTCTTGGTGATACGAACGCAGCTCTTGAGTGATCGCTGAGCAAGGCTTGCTAAACACCACCATCTCATCGGGAATTGAATTGCCTAGCTCTTTGATGTGCTCCACATAGTTGCGACCCACACAGAGAATTTTACTCGGCTGGATTAACTGCTCTCCATAGCGAATTGATGTCATTTCCTTGGCTTACCTTATGAAAAGTGGAAAGCGTAGTTTAATGATTTTTGGTGTCATTTCAGTGAAGTTGTGGGCAGAAATTGGAAATATTTTGGGGAGTTTGGGTTAAGGTTTTCTGGGAGATGGTCGTGCGATGGTTGGAGGGCGCTTCGCTTGAAGGCGAGAGAATCGAGAGTTCAGAGTTCAGAGTTCAGAGTTCAGAGTTCAGAGTTCAGAGTTCAGAGTTCAGAGTTCAGAGTTCAGAGTTCAGAGTTCAGAGTTCAGAGTTCAGAGTTCAGAGTTCAGAGTTCAGAGTTCAGAGTTCAGAGTTCAGAGTTCAGAGTTCAGAGTCTTGTGAGCATTTGCTGCGGAGTCAATACCAAAATCTGGGTCATCCTGAATTCATTTCAGGATCTACTCACAACACGCGCGAAAGCCAAACCACTCTCCCAAACTAGATGCTGAAATAAATTCAGCATGACACTCGCTGTGACATTCGCAGTAATTCTCCGTTCCCAGAACAAACAAAAACGGAGCAGGTTTCCCCACTCCGTTTTTTAAACAATCTTGCGATTCGTTATGCTACCTGATTATAGGTAGAAACGAGCACCGATTGTCCATTGGTCGTTAGTCTTAGAAGAGTATTGACCAGACTTATCATCATTTAGGTCAAACTGGTAACCAGTGAAACCAACGATGTTAGGAGCGAAATTGTATTCAACTTGAAGAGCTAACTCTTCACGCTCAGTCTCTTTAGAATAACCTTTGTCTTGAACTTCAACTGTTTCGTAGTTGATGCTGAAGTTTAGGCTGTTTGGAAGTGCGTAAGCAGCTAGTAGCTCGTATGCATCCACGTCTTGAAGGTTCTTCTCTTCAGACATTTGGTATACACCTGCTAGGTATAGACCGTTACCGTAAGAGCCGTAAGAAGCTGATACTGCATGGATATCTAGAGCATCTTTCTTAGATACAGTCTCTACATCACCAGTGCTGTATGCGTAACCTAACTTAGCGCCTGCGATAGAGTAAGTAAGAGCTAACTGTACACGATCATCGTAGTCAAACTCAGCTTCAGCTTTACCTTGCCAAGCTAGACCGAAGTCTAGTGCACCAGCTTCACCAAACTCAAAACCGTTACGGTAAGAAACCATTTGGTCTGAACGAGTCTGACCTGTTTTCGCGAAATCTTCACCACGAGTACCACGGTATAGGAAATCGTTCGCAAAAGCGATTGGCATATCAGTAAGACCAGCTACGTCGTAGAAAGGTGACCACTGTGTACCAACTACAAAACGACCAACTTCATCGTGAGTAAGACCAACGTAACCAAGACGAGTAGAGAAAGAGTTGCCGCCATTAGTTAGGTAGTTAAGAGCCCATTCACCGCGCGCATCCACTGTGTAACCGTTACCTAGGTCTTGAGTAGCTGTAAAGTTAATACGTGGAGAATTAGCACCAACTTCTGTGTTGCCAGAAGTATTGTAAGCATTGCTCTTCTCTTCACGCTCTGAACCATTAACGTTTACAGAAACGTGGCCGCCCATAGAGAAAGTAGTGCCGTCGTTGTTGTATAGTTCAACAGCAACAGCTTGTGTGCCGAATGTTGCAGCTGCGATTGCAATAGCAAGGATATTTTTGTTCATTTTAAAGTCCATATCTTAATACTTGGTCCCTGACAGTCCGCTAAAAAGGAGAGCAAAGCGCCTTCACTTCATGCCAGTTCGCGAAATGATAAACACCTAACACGTTGAATTACTCAAGAATCCATCTTGTGATTGCCAACATGTCCAAGGCAATTAACCAGTGACATCGACTCTACACACGAACATCATAAAAGTTCCATAAAACGATCAAAAAGAAGCAAAACCAGAAATCTAAAAAACCTAAAAGCAACAAAATCAAACACTTATAAAAATATAAAAACCTCCTTCTAGTTGTCAATTTAGAACTAAGTTGACATAGCGCACAAACCGTACGCGATGAAGATCACACTTTTAGATTGAGTTGAGAGTCCAATCTCGCTTTGCGCTAACAAATCCGACCACATTAGCGTGCTATAACGCTCAATTTGTAGCCCACCAATTCCGCTAAGTTATTCATTTTCCATAAATATAAATGCCACCAAACTGTCATAAAGCAGCCATGAAACTGTCATGCGTGAGCTCTAACTTATGTCGCCAGCACCAGAAGAAATTTGAACTAATCGTATTTTTCACGGTCGAGCCGAATTTCAATGGGTTAAGTTAATTCGAGCAAGTAAGCTCACTCTTAAAAAAGGTAAATGACAATGAAAACTTCAGCAGTGGCAAGCGCACTACTACTAGCACTAGCTTCTACTTCAACTGTAGCGGCAACGGTATACAGCAACGATGGTACTGAGCTTTCTATCGGCGGTCGTGTTGAGTTCCGTGGCGATTTCATCGGTGATGCTGATGGTGTAGAAGTAGACGGTACTATGTCTGATGCATCACGTATGCGTTTCAACTTTAAAGGTAAGACTGAAATCACTAACGGTCTTTCTGCTTTCGGTGTTTACGAAGGTGAGCAACGTTTTTCTGAAAACAACATCCGCCAACGTTACATGTACGCTGGTCTAGACACAGAAGTTGGCGCATTCTCTTTCGGTAAGCAAGACCACGCTTCTGTTATCATTTCTGACCTAACGGACATCACCGAATTCTCTGGTGTTCAGCAAGCGATCGACGCATCAAGCGACAAAGAAGACTCTGTAATCGCTTACCGCGGTGGTTTCGACTCAGTCGAAATCCAAGCAACTTACCAAGCGAACTCTGAGAAAGATTCTGACAAGTACAGCCTTGCTGCACTTTACTCTGCACCATTCGGTCTAGACGCAGGTATCGCATACTCAGGTGGTGACGTTGACGCTGATGAAGATCAAGACCAAGTTCTAATTGGTCTGGGTTACTCTATCGACAACTTCTATGTTGGTGGTACTTACTCTACTGGTTCTGATGAAAGCGAAGACTTCGATGCATACGAACTTGCAGCAACATACAAATTCACTAAAGAATTCACTCTAGCAGCAATGTACACTTACCGTGAGAACGACCCTAAAGGTTCAGCTAAATATGACGACGTAGAAGGTTTTGAACTTGCTGGTTACTACCGCTTTAATAGCAACTTCCGTATGTACGTTTCTTACTACATGAACCAACTTGATAAAGTAGAAAATAGTGATGATGTACTAGTTGATGCTGAAGACACTCTACGCCTAGGCGTACGTTACGACTTCTAATCAGTCCTAACACCGAACATAACTAATTATCCCATCCAAAGGCCGAGTTAACCCTCGGCCTTTTTTCATTCCCCCTCCTCCAACCTTCTTCCTTCAACCTTTCTTTTCCCAAAATTATTTTTGAAAGAATTCCCCCCCAACTTCTTTCCTATACTCTAACAAACGAATAAAAAGGATTGAGCCATGACATCACCAATCAAAATTACGCTTTACCGCTGGGCAGGAAGCTGGGGACCATTCAAAGTCAATATTCCATGTGGCGAGTGCACACTGACCAAAGACATTCTGCAAGATACCTTTGAGACTGAGTTAGATGGCATTCCGATTGAACTTGAGGTCAAAGATTGGTTGTCGCATTGGTGGGAGCCACTTAAAGCTGGTGGCTGGCATGCACCGATTATCATGGTGGAAGGCAAAATCATCAGCCAAGGCGAGGCATTAAATCGTGGGGTATTGGTTCAATCTGTGATTGTAGAGTGGACCAAGCGTGATGAAATTCAAGGTAATGTTGTGTTTGGTAAAGCCACCTGCCCTTACTGTGTAAAAGCGAAAAAGGCGCTTGATGAGGCCGGGATAGAATACACCTATCATGATGTGGTGAAAGACAGCGCGGCACTGTATCGCATGATTCCAGAAGTCAAAGCGATCATTGGAGAGAAAACCCCTGTCACCGTGCCCCAAATCTGGTTGGATGGTCAATATGTCGGAGGCTTTGATAACCTTGAAAAGCACT
The DNA here is from genome assembly GCF_030409635.1 of Vibrio agarivorans. NCBI lineage: Bacteria > Pseudomonadati > Pseudomonadota > Gammaproteobacteria > Vibrionales > Vibrionaceae > Vibrio > Vibrio agarivorans. The sequence goes on from NZ_JAUFQF010000002.1 coordinate 166,058, forward strand.
TGGTAGATAACACACCGCAAACACCGCCCGACAATATCGTCAACCTCGACTCCCGCGCGAGTTAAACTCATCACATTCAAGATCACAATACCTGAGAAATCAGGTATTTTTTTCGCTGATAGTTGGGGTAAATATCAACCCTGGTATCCTATACTGGTTAAAAAGGGACTTAATGAGGCAAAGTGTTGGTGAAAAACAATAATAAAAACCAATCCTTAGCGCGCCTATCTGTACTTGTCGTGGATGACTGCAACACCACACTACTGCTGTTCAAGCAGCAATTGAAACAGATCGGTGTCACTAAGGTCAGCGTGGCTACCAATTATCAAGACGCACTGCAATCTGTCGGTGCGCACCGTTATGACATTATCATTCTCGATTACCATCTCGATAAATCAGTGACGGGTAGCCAATTGGCGAGCATCTTCTATCGTCGCAAGCTCATCAGTCGCAGCACCGGTTTGCTGTTAGTGTCAGGGGATACCAGTCAAGAAGCGGTACTTACAGGCTTATCTGGGCATGTGCCACACTTTATGAAAAAGCCCTTCCAGCCGAGCGATCTGGCTAAGCGCCTCGTTCAGGTGTATCTCGATCAGTCAGCATTGAGAAAGCTTGAAGATATTCTGCTGCAGGTCGAGAGCTTTGATGAGTTAGGCTTAGTCAATATCGTGGCAAAAGCTCCGACACCTATTTTGGCAGAATCGTACGTGTTGCAAACCCTGATAAAGCAAGCGCGCTGGGATTGTTTAAGCCAATGGCTGTCGCACTCACCCACAACTGTCCATGTACAAAAGCTCATCGCTAAAGCCCAACTGCAAGCGCAGCACGGAGAGAAAGCGCGTGCACTATTGGATATCGAAGATTACATTCGTGACAACCCATTGGCGATTCATGCAATGGATTTGGCCACTCAGTTTTATACTGAAAGCAATAATTTTCACGAGGCTTTCCACTACGCCAAATTGGCTTTTGATAAAACACCAAGCATCAGTTCAAGAGCCATAGCAGCCGCCCGTTTAGCGACCGAACTGAACAAGTGGGATGTGTTACTGGAAATCGGCCGCGCTTATGCGAACTCACTCTCGGTGGCTGATGTGACTTGGATCAGCTCGATGCTGGTCTATGGCAAGTGCTTACAAAATGCGCTGACTCAAATATTGGCCAGCTCAAAACGCGACAGCTTCGTGCTCTCTATCCAAGAGATTTTTGATATTACCTATCAACGCTTATCTGCCACACAGTGTCGCTCGATGGACTTATATAAGCAGCTGTTTCTGATTGGCGTGCGCAAAGAGCAGCAACGGCATAAAGAGGCAAAAGCGATTCTGATTCAAACTGTTTTGCCGTATATCGATGATGTCGCAACTATCCCAACCTGCTTGTTGATTGAGTGCTACTTCCATCTCGATTTTTATCAAGAAGCCTGGTTTGCCGAAAAGGTCTCGACTGAGATTGAGAACCGTAATCTGTTTGATGATGAAACAGAGGAGTTGCTGCAAGAGTATCGCCGCTACCGGGGTATTCAACCGCAACCAACTAGTGCCTCACAGGCATTAAGTGTATTGCAAGCCCCATAAAAGCAGAAAACCCCAAGCGCTTTCACGCTTGGGGTTCGAATCCTTTAATAATAAAAGAAAGTGAATAGAAACTGTCCTCGTTTCGTAACTTTCTTTCATTTTTTCATCAATTACTTAGCAACTTTTTTGATCATACGCTTAAGAAATGATGGTTTCTTTGCTTTGACTTTACCCGTCATCGCTTCTTCCATCATCTGTTTTGCCATTAGTTGACCCAAGTATGCTGAACCTAATTCGTTGTGACCCATCATGGTAGTGCCCTCTCGCAAAATGTAATTAACTTTCAAAACTGTGGTTATATTAACTTAAATAATGACAAAAACAAGAGGCAAATCACATTTTCATATTCAAAAAGCGTGACATTTCATAACCGGCTCGTTTTTATGTAACTAAATTTCATTAGAAGAGGTACTATGACGACACAGGAAAGAAACTAAGGCGATGATTTTAAATAAAAAAAGAAGACACAAGGTCTTCTTCTCTTTTCAAAAAGTGAGTTGAAAGCTAGCTACGCTTTGGCTGACGGTATGTTTTTCCCGCCATTTGGTAGATATCTTTCACTTTTACATCGAACTGGCTATCGAAAAACCAGGCAACGAAGCGAACAATGTCATCACCTTCGTTCATCACATGCTCAACGAACTCTTCGTCGTCACCTTCTTCATTCGTTTGCACGGTCACATGATAGATACGTTTTTCACCTTCCGCCTCTGCAAGTGCAAATTGCCCAGTCAAAGCTTCTGCAGCAGATGATACCTCTTCATCTTCCACCTGTTTCAGCGCAGCGAGTGCCGAAGGAAGATCGACTAATGTGCACAGGTGCTTAACCAGTGCTTCAAAATCATTTTGTTGCATAATTACTCTACGATCTCCCAAGTGTGGGTCATATTAACCCCTTCACCCAACATCAAACACACTGAGCAGTATTTATCCAAAGAGTCCGCGGCGACTTTTGCCACGATCGCAGGATCTAGGTTGTCACCTTTTACGGCAAAGTGAATATTCACTGCGGTAAAGATACGTGGCGCGGTTTCGCGGCGCTCTGTGCTCAAGCTCGCCACACACTCGGTGACGTTTTGGTTGGCTGTTTTCAAGCCGTCAACCACGTCTACGGAGCTACAGCCACCGGCTGCCATAAGCACCATTTCCATTGGGCTTGGCGCAGTTGCACCACCATTGCCGTCCATCACGACAGAATGACCCGATTGAGAGTGACCAAGGAACTTAAAGCCCTCAATCCATTTTACTTCTGCTTGCATCTCTGTTTCTCTTTGCCTATTCGCTGTCTGCTGGAAATACGATACCCGTTTGACGGCGAATCTCTGTAATAATTCGGGCTACCTCAAGTGAACGCCTTGTGCAGTGAGGCACCATCTTTTGGTTCATCACCTGCTGCGCAAACTCGATGGCCTCATAAAGCATGGGATTCTTATCTTGCTCTACGGTTAAATCTTCACGCTTACCATCACGACTGATTTTCTCTACTCGCTCTCCATAAGAGATCATGTCCACCAGCACGCTACCATCTTCACCTTGAATTTCGCTTGGTAAAGCACTGCTGCTGGTTTTGGAGTGAGAAAGCACAACGTTGAAGTTAGGATAGGACAAAATCACATTTCCGCTACCATCGACGCCTGACTCCAGTCGGTGTGCGCTGGCGTGAATACTATCAGGTGCGCCAAATAATTCCACTGCTGCGCCAACACAGTAGAAGCCGATATCCATAATCGAGCCATTAGAAAACGCAGGATTAAAGGTGTTTGGCTGCTCGCCATTGAGGTATTTTTGATAACGCGATGAGTATTGGCAGTAACTAATATGCGCAAGGCGTATGCGGCCAATGTCTTGCATTGCTTGACGCGCCACTTTGAAATTTGGGGTGTGAGGCGACATAAAAGCCTCAAACAGCACCACGTTGTGCTGTCGGGCGATCTCAAACATGCGTGTGGCGAGTGCCACATTCGAGGCCATCGGTTTTTCAACAATCACATGCTTTCCCGCTTGCATCATTTGAATGGCTTGCGGACCATGCAATGAGTTCGGACTGGCAATATACACGGCATCAACCACCTCGCATTGAGCAAGCTCGTCTAGGTCATCAAAGTAGTGTTCAACTTGATACTTGTCGCCAAAAGCCAGTGCGTTTTCTTGGCGACGCGAGTAGACCGCAGTTAAGGCATATTCGCCAGTTTTTAATGCAGCAGCGACAAATTGATCGGAAATCCAGTTTGTTCCAATAACAGCTAAGCGAATCATCACTCTTCCTTGTGTTTGTTGATGTGGCTGAGGAGTTAGTTTTTGTTATAGCGTGACCAGCACTCGAATCGCTAATGCGATAAGTACGATGCCGGTCAGTTTATCAATCAATAACGCCTTGGAGCGAATCTTTTCAATAAATAGCGGACTGGAAAGAAGCAAGGTGATCAGGCTATACCAGAGACCGTCTACTAGCAGCGGCGTTGCGATGATCACGACCTGATTCGATAATGAGTCAGCAATCGCGACAAACTGACTGAACAGTGCGGTAAAAAACACCATAATTTTCGGGCTAAGCAGTGAGATCATCAGCCCTTCTTTCGCCGCTTGCAGCAAAGAGGCTTGCTCGCCTTTTTCCAGTTTTTCAACCACACCGCCTTTTGAGCGCAAGGCATTCCAACCTAAATAGGCCAGATAAAGTGCCCCTAACAAGGTAATACCCTTAAACACCATCGGTGCCTGCACCAGCAAAACACTCAAACCGGTTATCGTTATAAATGCATAAAACCCGATACCTATCGCATGTGCCCATGCCGTGGCAAGCCCATTGGCTCTTCCCCCTGCAAGGCTGTGTTTCGCCACCATCGCCAAACTTGGCCCCGGAGACATCGCTCCTAGCAGGCAAACTGTAAATAATGACAACCAAACTGAAAATGTCATTGCAACTATCCTTAATTGTTATATAACCCATGTGAGGCTTGTTTCAAAGTACAACTTTTTTATCCAACTATGAATTTATAATTCACTGTTTTTAATGGCAATGTTATCACCTAACTGCAAAGCAATCGTTTTACTTCACATTTTCACATTGACTCACGCTTCAATTTAACCATAATACCGCCCGTTTATCCGTCTTTTGGGCGAAATTTTCATCAATGGCTCGAAGCAACTTGAAGTAATCGCAAGTGTGTCGTAACACCTTGGAAACTTCAATGAGTGAGAGCATAAACGAATCTATTTGGAGTGTATTTTGGCTGCTGATAACAACTACAGTTTGGGTCCGGTTCCTAAATCGGCGCGTAAAGGTGTCGCATCACTCACTATGGTGATGCTGGGATTGACCTTCTTTTCAGCAAGCATGTGGACAGGAGGTTCGCTTGGTGCAGGGCTAAGTTTCGATGATTTCTTCTGGGCCGTATTAATCGGTAACCTTCTTCTCGGTATCTACACTTCTTTTCTTGGCTACATCGGCGCTTCTACTGGCCTCTCCACTCATCTTCTTGCTCGCTTCTCTTTTGGTTCTAAAGGATCTTGGCTTCCTTCCGCACTGCTTGGCGGCACTCAGGTCGGTTGGTTCGGTGTTGGCGTTGCCATGTTTGCCATTCCAGTTCACCACGCAACGGGTATTGATACTAACATTCTGATTTTAGTCTCTGGCTTACTGATGACTGCAACCGTCTACTTTGGTATTGCGGCTCTGATGGTACTTTCTGCGATTGCTGTTCCAGCCATTGCCGCGCTGGGTGGTTTCTCGGTATTTCAAGCCGTGGAAAGTGCCGGCGGTATTGAAGCGCTTAAAGCCATTGAACCGAAAGAGCCGCTAGATTTCTCTATCGCGCTGGCGATGGTGGTGGGCTCTTTTGTCTCTGCTGGCACACTGACGGCTGATTTTGTACGTTTTGGTAAAAAACCGGCTTCAGCGGTTGCAGTAACCATGATCGCTTTCTTTATCGGTAACTCGTTAATGTTCATTTTTGGCGCGGCGGGCGCTGCGGTAACGGGTGAATCAGACATTTCACAAGTGATGATTGCTCAAGGCTTGCTGATCCCTGCGATTATCGTACTTGGCCTCAATATTTGGACTACTAACGACAATGCGCTCTATGCCTCTGGGTTAGGTTTCTCCAACATTACTGGCTTACCAAGTAAATACATCTCAATGGTCAATGGCTTGGTTGGTACATTGTGTGCATTATGGCTGTATAACAACTTCGTTGGCTGGCTGACCTTCTTGTCGCTAGCGATTCCGCCGATTGGTGGTGTCATCATTGCGGATTTCTTTGTTAATCGTAAGCGCTATGCAAATTTCGAGAAGACTCAATTTAAGAGCGTAAACTGGGCTGCTATCATTGCTGTAGCACTCGGTGTTGCAGCAGGACACTTCCTGCCAGGTATTGTTCCACTAAACGCGGTACTTGGCGGTGCAATCGTGTATCTTGTGCTTAACCCGTTACTTAATAAAAACGCAGCTGTTGCGCAAACAGCTCAATAAGGTCATTTCATGCCATCCATGATTATAAAAAACGCACGCCTTCAAGATCGTGAAGGCTTGCACCAGATTGTGATTGAACAAGGCACATTCAGCCAAATTCGTGACAATGATAATACAATCGACCCGCAGTCAACTCTGATCGATGCTGATGGTGGCTTGGCTGTCGCCCCTTTTTGTGAGCCGCACATCCACCTCGACACCACGCAAACTGCCGGTGAGCCGAGCTGGAACATCTCAGGTACGCTGTTTGAAGGGATTGAGCGCTGGGCGGAGCGTAAAGCGATGCTCTCGATTGAAGATGTCAAACAACGCGCTAAACAAACTCTAGAGTGGCAGATTGCCAACGGCATCCAACACGTCCGTACTCACGTAGATGTCTCTGACCCGACGCTGACAGCGCTAAAAGCGATGGTTGAAGTACGTGAAGAGATGAAAGAGTGGGTAGACATTCAAATTGTCGCCTTTCCACAAGAGGGCATTCTCTCTTATCCGAATGGCAAAGCGCTATTGGAAGAAGCGGTACAACTGGGCGCTGACGTTGTAGGTGCGATTCCTCACTTTGAATTCACTCGTGAATACGGTGTTGAGTCTCTGCATATCGCCTTCGATATTGCACGTAAGTACGACTGTTTGATTGACGTGCACTGTGATGAAATTGATGATGAGCAGTCACGCTTTGTTGAGACACTTGCCGCACTTGCGCACAAGTATGAGATGGGTGATAAAGTCACTGCTAGCCATACGACAGCGATGGGTTCATATAATGGCGCTTATGCTTCTCGTCTGTTCCGCCTGCTTAAAATGTCAGGCATCAGCTTTGTGGCTAACCCGCTGGTGAACACGCACCTGCAAGGTCGCTTCGATGACTACCCAAAACGCCGTGGTATCACCCGAGTGAAAGAGATGCTAGCCGCAGATATCAATGTCTGCTTTGGTCATGATGATGTGTTTGACCCTTGGTATCCTCTCGGCACAGCCAACATGTTACAGGTATTGCACATGGGTCTGCATGTGACGCAAGTGATGGGCTATGATCAAATCAATCAAAGCCTAGCACTGATCAGTGATAACTCAGCCAAAGCGATGAACCTGCAAAATCAGCATGGTATTGAGGTCGGTAAGCCAGGTAATCTTCTGATCTTGCCAGCAGAAAATGGCTTTGATGCGGTTCGCCGTCAAGTGCCTGTTCGCTACTCTATCCGCGCGGGTAAAGTAATTGCTGAAACGCAGCCCGCAACCACTAAGATTCATTTAGAAGGTGAGAAAGCGATCGATTTTCGTCGCTAATCTATTTGGCCTCACTTAAGACATAAAAACCCGCAATCAGTCTACGCTGGTTGCGGGTTTTCTACATATATTGACTCAAAAAGTTGTCATGCTGAGCTTAACTCAGTATCTAGCTAAGGCAGTCGCAAAACTTAACTCGCGCTAGGTGTTCACTCTGTATCGAATTCAGGGCAGCGTCGGCATTATCAGTGATTAGAATGACTACCAAAGACTATTTAATCGGAATCTCAAACTGCATAAAGAAATCACCTTGATGCTTTTCGTGCCAACGATAATCAAAGCGCAATCTTGGCTCTCCTGCTTTTTTATCTCCGACTCCGAAACTAAACTGCAAACCATGACTGAGTAACCATTCGTCATAAGACATCTGATCAACATCATCTTCCAGCTCAGAAGGCATCCAAACACCTAAGCCAAAATAGTTATTCGCTAAACGTTGGGTTAAGAAGGGGTCAGACTGACTCTTTATCAACCACTGGTCCCAATATTCGGTATCGAGATCAAATTGATTGGTGCTCTCAGAAACCATCAAGTTGGCAAAAGTATCCGATACAAAATTAAGACTTTCTTGCACTGAATAACAAAAACCGCTGCTGTTCACGACAACAGAGTCGACACTACCGTTAGAAGAATACGTAGGGCTATCAAAAAGATCGCAAGCACGCGCAGTCATACTGAGCGTGCATATTCCAAGCGCAATCCAACAGGCCGCTTTGTCAGCTGGCATATAAACCCCAAAAACAACGTCATCTCATAATAATCGATGACTCAAAATCAATAATACGCACCAATTTAAACCATACAGGTGCCGATAACCGTAATAAATATCGCAGATTTGTTAATACGATTGTAGTTATTTTTCGACTAAAACGTGACTTTCTTTAGCAGTTTTACAACGTTTGGTGTGGTCAGATGGCTAATATCTTGATTATTTTCAATATTATTTCTTATGTCCGTACTGCGTATTTTTACCTTTTCCGGACACGCTAACACCGACCATCGCTGAACAATCTCTTCTGCGTTAAAAAAGCGTGCAAAACTGAACAGATTGTCTGGCCCCATAACGAAGGTAAACTCATAATCAGGATAACGCTCAGATAAGGCCTCTAACACCGCATAAGTGGTGACACTCTCCCCTGGTTTGTGCAACTGCTCCTCTATTTGGCAGCGCTTGACACTTTGATGGCCAAGATCACCAATAAACGCATCCACTAATGCACAACGTTGGTCATAAGCGAGCATCGATTTGCCCCATGCATGTGCAATGCTGGGTAACAGCCACACTTGATCAAAGTGCATGAGTGAATCGATCACACTTTTATGTCCAAGACTCGGTGGGTTAAATGCACTGCCAAAGATGGCGACTTTCTGTTTCATGGGCTCGATTCGTTATTGATTAGACATCACATCATTGATTGGAGAGATTTTTGCATCTTCCTGACCAACAATCTACTCGTATGAACAATTCACAGCAAACGGCCATCAAGTTCGTCTGCATCGGGTGACTTAAGATATCAATATCGCTTATCATACCAGAAGATATTTTTTACCCGAGACAAGGTACTGCGATGTGCCGCATTTCGGGTATCTGCTTGCAAGAATCAAGGGAAGAACCATGGAACAACAGATTCGCGATGAAATGCGTGTTTTACCTCAAATCGATGTTGATTTTGAGATTACACGCCGCGTTAATTTTATTAAGAGCAAACTGACTGAATCAGGCTGTAAAGCACTGGTACTTGGTATCAGTGGTGGTGTTGATTCAACCACATGTGGTCGCCTTGCTCAGTTAGCCGTTAATCAATTGAATGAAGAACAAGCAACGGATGCTTATCAGTTTATTGCGGTACGACTGCCTTATGGGGAACAAAAAGACGAAGACGAAGCCCAATTAGCGCTTAGCTTCATTGAGCCGACTCATTCAGTGTCAGTGAACATTAAATCCGGTGTGGATGGCCTACACGCAGCCAGCAATATCGCTTTAGAAGGTACGGGGTTAATCCCGCAAGACCCTGCAAAAATTGATTTTGTAAAAGGTAATGTCAAAGCACGCGCCCGTATGGTTGCACAATATGAGATCGCGGGCTTTGTGGGTGGTTTAGTGCTTGGCACAGACCACTCCGCGGAGAACATCACCGGTTTCTACACAAAGTTTGGTGATGGTGCGTGTGACCTCGCCCCTCTATTTGGCTTAAGCAAACGTCAAGTGCGCCAGCTTGCAAAGCAATTGGGTGCACCAGAGTTACTAGTGAAAAAAACGCCAACGGCAGACCTTGAAGAGCTCAGCCCACAAAAGGCGGATGAAGATGCTCTCAACCTAAGCTATGACCAAATTGATGACTTCCTAGAAGGCAAACCGGTCGATGCAGAAGCCAAAGCAGCGCTTATTCGTATTTATCAAGTCACTCAGCATAAACGCCTGCCAATCCCGACTATCTACGACTAACTCCGTATAGGTTACGCAACAAAGCGACTATCTAGCGCGCTTACACTTGGGTACTGTATGCCTGCTTCGATTACAAACCAGAAGCAGGCATAGTTAGATCTGGCTCTCACTCACTGGTGTATTTCACCCGATTGAAATCGTTTTACACCCCTTTCTCATTAGACCAGCAAACTGAAACTAAACCTTAGTTCCCCTATTTATCATCTTTCATTAGTACTTTATTAGACGCGAAATTTACGAGTATTAAATATCTACGGATTTGCTCACTAGCACTTAGGTGTAAATTTCAGTCTTTAATCGCCTGCCCACTTTGCAACAAACCAATAGACTTTATCCATTAGTTATTGTGTGTCGTGATCTCGCTGTCCACGTGCCGCAATGCCAACTTAACTTGGTTAACTCAAGTGTTTTGGGGTGATACCTAGGGCGGTAGCGTACCCAGGCTCAACACAAACTTAAATGGACTTAAGTGATGAACAAACACCATAAAGGACTCATTCGATCTCATGAAACAGGTTTTGCCTTTGTCTACAGGGTGATCGACATTGTGCTGGTCCTGTGCACGCTCTTTTTCCTCAACGAGGTCTATCTCTCTGCCTTCAGTAAAGACTATGTGTTACTTGGTGCGCTTGGCACTTTAACCTACTTTTTGGTGGCTGAAAGTAGTCATCTCTACCGCTCTTGGCGAACGACGACACTCAAAGCGCACATATTTAACACTCAGCTGTGTTGGTTTGTTGCGGCTGTGACCATCATGACCGTGCTCTATTTCACCAAATCCAGTGAGAGCTTTTCACGTATTGTACTTGGCGGTTGGTTTGTTCTAACACCAGTTCTATTAATGTTTTGGCGTGTGGCACTGAGATTGTTTTTGCAATCGGCTCGTAAGCGAGGCTTCAATGCCCGCCGAGCGATTATCGTCGGACACACACAACAAGGCGTTGCACTGGCACAAGAGCTCGAGTCACACACCCATCATGGGGTGATTTTCGAAGGCTTCTACGATGAGAGACAGAAAGATCGCACCCAAGTCGAGTCAAATTATCGTATCTATGGCAATGTCGAAGAGGCACTCGAACTGGCTAAATCCGGCGATATTGATTACGTCTACATTGCGATGCCGATGCACGCCAATGAACGTATTGCCAAGTTTTTAAACCAATTCTCTGACACCACCGCAAACACCTATCTTGTTCCTGATTTCTTTACCTATAACCTGCTGCACTCACGCTGGGATCAAATCGGCAATGTCCAAACACTGAGTGTTTTTGATACGCCGTTTGTGGGCATCTCATCTTGGGTTAAACGCTTAGAAGACATCATTCTGACATCACTCATTCTCGTACTTATCTCTCCGGTGTTATTGGTTGTCGCTTTAGCGGTGAAACTCACTTCTCCAGGCCCAGTGATCTTTAAGCAACATCGTTACGGACTCGATGGGCGTAAAATTAAAGTTTGGAAATTTCGCTCTATGACCACGATGGAGCAAGGTAGCGATGTCAAACAGGCCACAAAAAACGATCCGCGCATCACGCCCGTTGGCCGCTTTATCCGCCGCACATCTCTTGATGAACTTCCTCAGTTTTTCAATGTGTTACAGGGGTCTATGTCTATCGTCGGCCCTCGTCCACACGCGGTTTCTCACAATGAAGAGTATCGTCAAATCGTCGACCGCTACATGCTGCGTCACAAAGTAAAGCCAGGGATCACTGGCTGGGCACAAATTAATGGCTATCGCGGCGAAACCGACACGCTCGATAAAATGGAAAAGCGCGTCGAGTTTGATTTGGCCTATATCCGCGAATGGTCAGTTTGGATGGACATCAAGATTGTCTTTCTCACTGTATTCAAAGGCTTTACCGGCAAGAACGCCTATTGATCAACAAGGTGGTTGGCATGCAAGTAACATTACTGAACAAGTCAAAATGCGCTCTACTCATACTCAGCACGCTAGTGAGTGGCAGTGTGTTAGCAAGACCATTTAATTATCAGTTTGATAAAGATGACGCGCAGGGGTTTTCTCCTTTCGTTGACGCTGAGCTGGGGTATAACAGCAACGTGACCCATGCCAATGACAACGAAATCGACTCTGGATTCGTTACGGTAACTCCAGGTGTCGACTACACCTACCGCACAGGTGAAAGCCGCTTGAGTGCCTTATATATCGCTGATGGAGGCTACTACTTTGATAGTTCAGATGACAACTACTTTGACCAGTACCTTGAACTCAACGGTGCACTGCAATTCAACATTCGCCATCGTCTTAACCTGATTTACGGTTTTTATGACACCCATGAAGAGCGTGGTCAAGGGCTGACTGAAGGGATCAGTCGACTGGTTAACGATACGATCGAGTATCAGCAACAGCAGTTCTTAGCCGACTACACCTTTGGTGCTAAGCAAGCCAAAGGACAGATAAAGCTCCACGCGGGATTAGAAACTCGCGAATATCAAAACTACCGCACCATCGATAGCGATACAGGAACAAAATACAACGACTATGAGCTCATCAGTTATGGCGGCCGCTTCCTCTACCGCATCAAATCTGGTGCGCAGGCGTTTATTAGTGTGCAGCGTGAAGATAAACAATTTGACTACGCCGCACGCGAGCTTGCCAAACGCGACAATATCTCTGATTACTACGCCGTCGGTGCCCTTTGGCAGCTCACTGGGAAAACCCAAGGTGAAGCCTCTATCGGCTATCAAACTAAAGACTTCGACGACAACAGTTTTGAAGACTTTTCAGGCTTAAGTTGGCGCGCAAACTTAACTTGGCAACCTAAACAACAAACCAAGTTCAAGTTAAGGACTTCTCAATCCGCCGAAGACCCAGATCAATATGGTGGCTACACCGATGAAACGTATTTCGGCCTTGCATGGGCGCAACAGTGGCGCGATCGCCTAATCTCTACCGTCGGCGCCTCTTGGGAAGGGGATGACTTCAACGGTGGGGGCTACGATGGTCGCGAGGATGATCTCACCACCTTACTGTTTAAACTTCGCTACCAATTTAGTCGCCAGTTTAGCTTTGGCGCTCGTTATGAATACGAAGACAAAAGCTCGAACGTTTCTGACATCGAATACTCTCAACACATCATCGGCTTCTTTTCTCAGGTCGAGTTTTAATCAATAGGTCTCGCTATGCAACGTATGCTAATACTGATGCTTTTCCTGCTCTCACCTTGGGCTGTGGCCAATCAAGCAGATTATCGCCTTGGAGCAGGCGATCGCATCCAAATCAAGGTTTATGGTGAATCTGACCTCTCTTTTGATGAGCTATTTATCACCTCAACCGGTCAGTTTGAATATCCCTACATTGGCCGAATTACCGCGATAAACAAAACAACTAGAGAGCTTACTGAACAGATCACTCGCGAGCTCAAAGGGGACTATCTTGTCGACCCTAAAGTAATGGTCTCCATCCTCTCATTTCGCAAAATTTATGTGAATGGCGAGGTGAAAAAGCCCGGTGGCTATGAATATCAACCGGGCCTCACGATTGATAAAGCCATCGCGCTTGCAGGAGGCTTCACTGACCGTGCTGCGCGCAGCAAAATCTCTGTCACCAATAACACGACCGGGAATGACACCCTTAAAGCCAGACTGTCTAACCAAGTTCAGCCTGGCGACATTATTACGATTGAAGAAAGCTTCTTCTAAACCAAAGCGAAATAAGAATGGAATCGAAACAAAACACCTTCACTATTGAGCCGACCGTGATAGATGTCAGCCGTTACTTCACTGCACTGAAGCGCAGAATGCTACTGATCTTGCTCATTGTTGCGGCTCTCAGCAGCGCGACTTATCTTGTCACGCGCCAAATGTCGCCAATCTACTCGGCGACCACCACGCTGCTTATCGAGTCTAAACCAAAGTCAGCCATTTCAATTGAAGAGATCGTCGGTGTCGATGCCAGTAAGCAGGAATACTATCAAACTCAGTATGAAATCATGCGTTCGAACCAAGTTGCCGAGCGCGTTATCAACCAGTTTCAACTCGATTTTAACCCGGAGTTTAACGGCGAACTTCAGACATTTAGTATCAAAAACACGATTTTTGGTTATCTCTACGTGCTAAGAAACCGCTTGTTAGGCTCACCGGAAACCTCAGATGTTTATCCCGGGCTAGCTCAGAATGAAGAGCAGCGACGCAGAGTGTTAAACACCTTCAAAAGTAAGCTATCGGTCAGCCCGGTGCGCCAAACCCAGCTGGTCAACATCACATTTGAATCCTACAACCCAAGCACTGCAGCAACACTGGCCAACGCGGTTGCGCAAGCCTATATCGAAAACAACATTGAGGCGCGGATCATCGTTAGCCAACAGGCAGAAGTCTGGATCGATAGTAAACTCAAAGAGCTTTCAGCCCACCTCAGCCTTTCTGAACGTCGCCTCGCCGAGTTCCTTGAGGGTGAAGGGCTTGTCGATGTTGAAGGGGTCGATGCTCTACAAAGCCGCGTGCTCACCGATGTGACTAGCCAGATCTCTGTCGCGCGCGATCGCCGCTTGGCAGCTGAGTCTCTGTACCGTGTGCTGCAAGATAACCGCAATGCCGATATCTCAACCCTCTATGCGATACCAGACATTTCTAAGCACCCGCAGATTCGCGACGTACGTGTCGCTGAGATTGAGTTGCAACAGAAGCGCTCTGAGCTAAGCAAGCGCTATGGACCTAAACATGACAAAATGGTTCAGGTCAATGCGGAGCTTACATCCATTCAAGGACAAGCTCACCAACTGCTAAGACAGCTCGCCAGTGGCATTGAAAAAGAGTATCGCGCAGCCAAACGACAAGAAGAGGCTTTAAAAGCTGAACTAGAAGATATGAAATCTCAGTTCAACGCGGTCTCTATCAAACAAACGGAGTACTCTAAGTATCAACGTGACGTCGAAAACAACCGTCGTATTTTGGATCTCTTTGAGAACCGTAAAAAAGAAACTTCGGCGACTAGCGACTATCAACCTGCGATCGCACGCATCACAGACCCTGCACTCTATCCCGTCAAGCCAAGTAAGCCTAACCGATTAAAAATCGTGCTCGCTGTGGCAGTCGTATCATTTGCACTGCTCTGCACTCTAGTGATCATCCGAGAGTTCTTACGTAACGAGCTTGAGCAGGCCTCTGATGTCGAGCGTAAGCTTGGGTTTTCTCCTATCGCTTCAATTCCAAGAATCAAAAGGCGTTGGTTTGCCGCCAAACCTTCGGTGACGCAGTTTAATAACAGTGACAACCCATCATTCTCAGAAGCCATTCGTAGCCTTAGAACGCGTCTGCTGCTCTCTGTGAGTAACAAAAACCGAACCTGTTTTGCACTGACATCACCAAACCCCAATGAGGGTAAGAGTACTATAGCGGCGAACTTGGCATTGTCACTCACCAAGGTAGAAAAGGTGATTATTGTCGATGCCGACTTGCGTAAACCGACACTCGGCTCACTGTTTAATCTCTCTTTAAGTGATAACGGGTTAAGTAACTATCTATTGATGGATACACCTTTACAAGACTGCCTGCATTATGATGAAGACTCTGGCATTACCGTTCTTCCATCGGGCTTTATTCCACCTAACCCGCAAGAGATGCTCAGCAGCGAAAAGTTCAAACGTCTAATTGAACATCTAAAACAGCAATACGACCGCGTGATTATTGACTGCCCGCCAGTGATGGTTGTAAGCGATGCGCTACTTATTGGGCATTTATCGGAAGCAATGCTGCTGGTTTTGAAAGCGAATACAACAAAGACGCATCAAGCCAAAAATGCGATAGCTGAACTTATCAACCATCAAGTCAAAATCGATGGTGTGGTGTTGAACTACTGCAATGAAGAGCGTCTATCTAACGCCCAGTCTTACTACAAAAGCTACTCCTATAAGGCAACCCCTGCCGAGTAAGCCGTGAGCGTGATAGGCACTATTTGACTGATTTTAAAATATTTAGGAAACACAACATGGATTCGTTGAACATTCTAATCACGGGCGCCAGTGGGTTTATTGGTACTCACCTCATTCGCTCGTTAATTGGCAATAATCACAACATATACGCCCTCGATAGACTGCCACCACGCGAGCAGCACGATGGGGTGACTTACCTACAACATGACGTTCGAGATCTTACATCATTAGAGATCCCTGAAAAAATTGACCGCATCTATAATTTTGCGGCGGTACACACCACGCCAGGGCATGAAGATATTGAGTATTTTGATACTAATATTTTTGGGGCTATCGAAGTCACTGAGCTGGCCAAAAAACATCATACACAAGAGATTATCTTCACCAGTTCGATCTCAGTTTACGGGCCAAATGAAGCCAGCCTCGATGAGACTTCACAGCTCACGCCTAACTCCGCTTATGGTTATTCAAAAGCGCAAGCTGAAAAGATCCACATGTCTTGGGCGAATGACGCGCAAACACGCCGCTTAACTATCGTCCGTCCAGCGGTAGTGTTTGGTGAAGGCGAAGGGGGAAACTTTACCCGTTTAGCGAAAGTACTGCGCAAAGGGTATTTTCCGTTTCCGGGTCGTACCGATACGATTAAGGCTTGTATCTATGTCAAAGAGCTGCTTAACGCCATTGACTACATTCACGCACAGAATACGCATATCGTGGTATTTAATGGCGCATTTAATCAAAAATACACCATTGAACAGATCATCGATACCTTCGCTCAAGTTTCCTTCCCTAAGGTAAAAAAACTCCTTATTCCTCAAGTGTTAATCATGTCTGCTGCCAAAGTAATTTCCGTGTTTAAGGGATTTGGGCTGGGCATCAACCCAGAGCGAATTACTAAGCTAATCAAAAGCACTAATATTGAACCAAACTGTCTAACCAGTAGTGGTTATCAATATCAGTATGACTTGTCCACCTCTCTACAAGATTGGGCAAAAGACACCGCTGGTGAATACTCTTAAGGGCTGAATGTGGACACAATCACGCAAGCCGCTCCCCGCAGCCAAGTCATCCATGTCCAATATGAGTATCTCATCAGTGCTCTGATTATTGCTAGCCTCATTAGCTCGTCGCTAGTGAGTTCATTGGGTGCGCTCATTTTTCTATTGGCTGGGCTTTTTCACCTTGTCTATCGAATCGAGTATTCGCTTGCGGCGCTGATCAAAGGCTGGCCAATTTTACTATTTGGCATGGTGGGGATCGCCTCAACACTATGGTCAGACAACCCTGCACTGTCTTTTAAGCGTGGGGTGCAAATCTTGCTCTCCAGCATGATTTGCCTATCTCTGATCTACTCCGTGCGCAAAGAGATACTACTCTTGGTGCTAGCAAGCTGCTTAATTCTCGCCACAGGTTACGCACTCAGCTCAAGCCATACCACCTCAATTTTTTACACCGGCGAAGTGATTCGAGTCGGCCACTTTGGTAGTAAAAATAACATGTCGAGTTTTGGTGCGTTCGGCACGCTAATTGGCCTTGGTTGCCTCTTATTGCAGCGCCCACTCAAAGGGCAACGAGCCGTTGGTTTAATCTGCGTTATAGTATCGCTCATGGTGGTTTGGCTGGCCAAATCATTGGGGACGAATCTGATGATCCTCACCGTGATTGGGATTGCTACCTCACTATACCTTTACTCCACTCAGACCCACGATGCAGCCTTTCGCAGATTAGTTAACTTGATGGCAGTGGGGTATCTTCTCGCGATTATCACTACCATCATCATCACATTTGATTATGCCAGCTATGAAACGCTGATGCTCTCTCTGGGCAAAGACCCAACAATCACTGGGCGTACAATTATCTGGGAAATCGGCTTGCACTCAATTAAACAAAACCCTTGGTTGGGTGTTGGGCTGCAAGCCTATTGGAGCGAGTTTAACAGCGGCGCGCTAGAGATATGGCAAGCGATGCACAAGGATGTAGGCAGTTATTTTGGCTTCCATAACCTCTATTTCCATTACTACGCAGAGCTCGGCTTACTCGGTCTACTTGCGATTGTCACGGTCATAGCCACCGCAGCACTCTCTATCTATCGCTCCTCTATTTCGGGTATGTCGAGGGAGGATATCTTCCTAGTGGCACTTTTTATTTTCTTTTTCAGTAAGAGCTTTTTTGAAACCACCGGTTTTAACGAACTCAGTATTGAACATTTTCAGTTGTGTTTGTTCTGGTCTTTGTTGAACAAAAACACCTTTTTCCAAAGTGGCAGTCGATTCTGTCTACGATAATTTGATGTCGAGTTTACCCATGAATATTCTTTATATTGTTCACGATCTCAATGATGCCGCAGTGAAACGCCGAGTCGCTATGCTTGAAGTTGGCGGTGCGCAAGTCACAGTAGTTGGCTTTTATCGAGGGACAGCCGCATTTGACATAAATGAAAATGTCATCAGTTTAGGCCAAACGCATGACGCCTCGTTCATACACCGCATTAAAAGCGTAGTAAAAGAGAAGCTAACGCTTCAAAGGCGCTTTAGAGAGCACCATATTACTCATGATCGCTTTGACCTGATTGTCGCTAGAAACCTCGATATGCTAGCACTGGCGGTGTCAGCGAAAAAAATTCTCCACTTACCCCTCGTTTATGAATGCTTAGATATACACCGTTTTCTGATTCATTCTGGAGTGATAGGGCATGTTTTTAGGCAGCTCGAAAAGCGCTTATCTCAGCACGCTGGCTTGCTGATCACGAGTTCACAAGGCTTTGTCGAGCATTATTTCAACCCCCTTTCTCTGGCGGAACTGCCCACTTTAGTACTGGAAAATAAGGTCTTTTCCTCTAAACCACTCGCTGCACCGACACCAAAATCACTGAATGATGGCCCCATTATCATTACATGGAACGGCGCCATTCGTTGTCATCGTTCACTCGATATCTTGATTCAGGTCTCGCGGAAAATGGCTGGGAAAGTCCAAGTGGTGATACATGGTAAGCCCGCTTACACCGAGTTCGATGACTTTATCTCAACGATTGCTAATGAGCCCTACATCGAATTCCAGGGGCCTTATGTTTTTCCTGATGATCTGGCTGACATCTACAACAGTGCGCATTTTAACTGGACACTCGACTTCTTTGAGCAAGGCGGCAATTCGGAATGGCTGCTGCCTAACCGTATCTATGAAGGGGGGCTATTTGCACTGCCTCCTCTTTATCGAGCTGGCAATTACACAGCGCAAACGCTCAATAACCTACAAATAGGCTTCGCGCTAGAGGGAAAAACAAATCAAGAGATCGCGAACCATCTAGTAACCATGTTGCAAGGTATTGACGAAACGCAATATCAAAGCTTAGTTGCTGCCTCAAAGCAGGTTCCGACTTCACGCTGGTTATTTGATACCACTCAAGCTGAGTGGTTGGTCAGTTCATTGCAGATGTTTTGCCAGCAGCCCGATTCTCTGAGTCTAAGTGAGCAAGCGCAATGCTGAGTAAATCATCCATCGCTTCTAATGCCCTTTGGCATACGTTATCTCAGGTATTCTCGCGCGGCGTAAGGTTTCTCACTATCCCAATTATCGTGCGCCTACTTGACCCTGAGCAGTTAGGGGATGTCGCTATAACAATGGCCTTGACCATGTTCGTGGCAACGGTATTTGGTAATGGCGGCACCATCGACACCATGGTGTATTACTGCAAACGAACAAAGCATGTATTCAAATCCCTATTATGGTTTACCATTGGGGTAAGCGCTCTGCTCTCAGCCTCGGTGTTTGCACTTTCACAGCCGATTTCTGTATGGATTAATGTTCCTAGTGCCAAAGTTTACCTTGAGGTTATGAGCCTATTCCTACCCGTGGTGATGTTACAGTCGGTCTTTCAGGCCAAACTTATCGAACAACAAGCCTTTGCCTACATTGCTAAATGCCAAGCCAGTGTGTCAACCGTCGCGACACTGATTGCGATTGCACTTGCCTTTAATGGCTTAGGTGGATGGAGCTTGCTGATACAGCATATTTTCACTACGTGTGCTCTGTGTGGGCTCTTTTATCGCCGTGTTACGGTTGAAAAGGATGAGCAGTTTCATTCTCAAACGTTAAAGCAGATCCTTCCTTACTACTACAAATCAACTCTCTATAACACGATCATTTGGCTGGGATCTGAGTCGCCTTTGCTGATTGCCTCAAAAACCGTGGGCAGTGCCGGCGCTGGGATATACAGCGCTATGTCACGAGCAGCTTGCATGCCAATGGAGATCCTAGGGCGCGCGTTTCAACTCTCTTTCTTTTCTGAACTCTCAGCAAAGCGGGCAGATGAGCAGCTCAAACAACTCCAGCAGCAACAGCTTTTCTGGTCAATCAAGTGCCGTTTTTTGGCCCTGACAACGCTTTATACCCTCGGAGCATTAGTGGCTTACCCTGTTGTACGTCTTGTACTTGGAGAGCAATATGCCATCCATTCTGATGCCTTCTTTTGGCTGTGTATTGGCTTTGCGGTGATCTCATCAGCCGGCGAAATAGTTGGCTTTCTGCAAGGAACAGGAAGAATTAACTTAGTCACCATACTCAGTACTGTGCGCTGTGTATTAGTGATGAGCTGTTGTTATCTAATGTGGTCGTTTTCAGCCTCGATAGAGGCGGTAGCGCAAGGGTTTGCTCTCGCCAATAGTGCCCTTTTACTGGTTTATCTCTCCACTATTTTCTTAGTACTCAAGTTCAGTGTTAAGGCCTACATTTCACACACTTTACCATTGATAACCGTACTATTTTCAGCCATCGGCACAACCTATTTGGTGGACACTCTAGTTCCAAAGTTTAATCCGCTTGTTGACATAGTAGTGCTATCAACCGCTTACCTATTGAGCTTAGCTATCGCTTTTATTCTGGTTCTGCCAAATGAAACTGGCGCTATCCGCCGCCTACTCACAACCAAGGTATTGAACAAATTGCAAAAACAGACCGTTAGGGAACATGGATGATTGAACTGACTAGTAGAAACCTATTTTGCAAAACAAGTTACGTGATTGACCAGA
The DNA here is from genome assembly GCF_030409635.1 of Vibrio agarivorans. NCBI lineage: Bacteria > Pseudomonadati > Pseudomonadota > Gammaproteobacteria > Vibrionales > Vibrionaceae > Vibrio > Vibrio agarivorans. The sequence continues at coordinate 186,748 of NZ_JAUFQF010000002.1, forward strand.
TTGTGGCTAAGACACAAAAAGTACAACCGGTGTTGATTACTGGATACTGGCGCAGTGGGACGACATGGGTGCAAAATGTATTGGCCGCTGGTATCGGCGCCAAAACACTGTTCGAGCCATTAGAGCCGAACACTCTGCTGCCACTGTATAATGGCAGAGTAAAAGAAGTAGCCCCTTACGTGCCATTGTCTTTCGATGTGTTGTCCAAAGACGATTTACGATTTCTTGATCTTGCTTTCGCGGGCATCTCTCCCAAATACCAACAATTTAACTATCTGTCTCGCGGCAACCTGCAAGAGGCCTTTCGCCACAACGTCGTGGTTAAATTAGTTCGCGGTCAATACATTTCAGGCGACCTTAAAGAGCGCTACAACCTGTCGAAAGTGCTGCATGTTTCCCGTCACCCCATGGCAGTCACATACAGCATGCTGCGTACCGATTGGGAATGGAGTATTCACGAAGCCGACTTTGCCCAACTGTATGTAAAAGAGCGTGACATGCCATTATCGGATGATAAACAAGCGATTCTTGACACCCTCTTGCGCTTCAACAACCAGCCACCAGAATGCAAGATTGCGGCAACCTGGGCACTAGGTGAGAAATACACTGAGGAACAAAGTCATACGCAGGTATTTCGCTATGAAGACTTAGTGACCCATCCAGAACGCGAGTTTCAAGCCATGACGCAACAAATAGGTCATGAGCTAACGCTACCAGATAACATCACTGCAGCCTCGGTGGTCACTGCGAAGGACCGCAAGCATATCGATACTGCAAGTCGACTCCATTCGTGGCGCGATAAGTTAGATGCACAGAAACAGTCAAATATCCGCTCGGTATTACGTGAGTTATGGCCAGACATCGAACAACATTGGGAACTGTAAATGAACACTACCGACCGCACTGTGCAACCTCAACCTTTACCGCTAGAGACGCAAGACAAAGTCCTTATCGTCATTCCCTGCTTAAACGAGGTCAATCATATTGAACGCATCGTGACATTTTGTTTCTGCGAAGCCCGGCACCCCGACAGCTTAGTGGTTGTGGCTGATGGAGGGAGTTGTGATGGCACTCTCGACATTCTCAACCAACTGCAGAATAAGCACAAAAACTTAGTCGTACTCGATAACCCAAGAAAAATTCAGAGTAGCGGCATAAATCTCGCAGTAACAACCTACGGCAAAGACTTTGAGGTCTTCATTCGTATCGACGTACATGCAGACTACCCTGCGGGCTATATATCGAGCTTAATTAAAGAACAAAAAGCCACACAAGCCGCCTCAGTGGTAGTGTCTATGGACACGCAAGGAAAAACCGCAAAACAGAAACTGATTGCCGCGACACAAAACTCCGCTTTAGGTAATGGTGGCTCTGGTCATCGTAACTCTCTCTCAGAAGGCCAGTGGGTTGAGCATGGTCATCACGCCTTAATGCATACACAAGCCTTCCTGCAAGTTCAGGGGTACGACGAAAGCTTTTCACATAATGAAGACGCGGAACTTGATGCCCGAATTACTCAGCAGGGTGGCAAAATTTGGTTAACGGCTAGCACCGGCCTGACTTACTACCCAAGGGACTCTTTTGCTGGCTTATTCAAACAGTACAAAGGTTATGGTTCTGGGCGATGTAAAACGCTTTTTAAGCACAAGATGAAGCCGAAACTGCGCCAACTTATCCCTGTGTTTGTTTTTCCTGCCGTTGCGCTCTCCATTTTTAGCTTTTTGACACCTATAGCTGCCATACCTGCCTTGGCTTGGTTGCTTCTTGTACTCTTTGCAGGCGCCCTGATAAGCAAGCCTAAAACACTCTCTGGGAGTGCTCGTTACTTGATTGGTGTGCCCGCTATCGTGATGCATTTTGCTTGGTCACTTGGCTTTTGCCAACAATGTTTAAAGCAGCTTTTTGTCAATCACAAGCCGTCAACTAAACAGGTGGCCACTCATGAAAGTTAACTTATGCGTCTGTACGTTTCGTCGGGCATCGCTCAAAGAGACCTTGAATTCAATTGATGCCATGGTCATTCCCGAAGGTGTGAGCCTCTCTATTATCGTTGCGGATAACGATATAGAGCCATCGGCACAAAGCATTGTTCATGAATTTAATACCCACAGCCAACTCTCTTCTCACTATGTTCATGCCCCTAAGCAGAATATTTCGATCGCCCGAAATGCCTGTCTGGAGCATTGTGATGGTGACTGGGTTGGTTTTATCGACGATGACGAACTGATTGATAAGCACTGGCTTGTCGCAATGCAAACCGCTACTGCAAACAGTCAACATGGTATCTTTCTTGGGCCTGTTGAAGCTCTTTATCACCCACATCACCGCCAGAACTGGATGCCTAAAGGCGCTTTTCACGACACTACCCCAACGTTTCGCAATGGCGAAATATGTTCTGGCTATACCTGTAATGTGCTTATCCGTTACTCCGACCCTAAAGTAAGAGCCATGCGCTTCGATGAGCGGTTTGGCCGCACCGGAGGCGAAGACACCTTAATGTTTGAACAGCTGCAGGCACAAGGCCTCTCTATGACTTATGTCGAAGGTGCATTAGTACAAGAGCCGGTGCCAGAAAGTCGCTCTTCAATGCGTTGGTTGCTGCAGCGACGTTATCGTTTTGGGCAAACTCACGCGCGCGTTTTACTCGAAGAAAACCTCTCGATATTAGCCAGACTACGTCACGTCACAATGGCGGCCGGGAAAGCACTATTTTGCTACTTCTCAGCCTTAGTGATGGCCTTCGATGCCGTAAAGTGGCGCCGGTGGGCTATTAGAGGCGCTCTACACCTAGGGGTTATTTCTCGTATGTTGAAAAATAAGGATATTGAACTCTATGGCCACGCATAACTCGCCAGCGAATGATCGCAAAATCAGCATCATTATTACCAGTTACAACTACGAAAAATTTATTCGTAACAGCATCGATAGCGTATTAGCCCAAGACTACCCACATGTTGAACTCATCGTAGTGGACGATTGTTCATCGGATAGCTCTCGAGAGATAATCTCCAGCTATGCTGATCAGCTTACAAGTTGCTTTCAAGAGGTAAATCAAGGGCATGGCGCTGCATTTAATCGCGGCTTTGCGGCTTCGAGCGGCGATTTAGTTATGTTTCTCGATGCGGATGATTTCCTATTACCGAATGCACTCTCAACCGCTATCGACGCGTTTCAGATGGATACGAGTTTATGCCAGTACCGCATGGCACTGGTTGATGAACAAGGACATCGTTTTGATGTGTTCCCCAAACTCGAAGTCGAATTTGATACCCAGCAAAGAGCCGAAAATAAACTGCTGCATAGTGGTTATTATCAAACAACCGTTACATCAGGCCTCATTTATTCTCGCCAATACCTAACTCAAGTTCTGCCCATGCCAAGTGAAGATTTTAGACAAGGCGGTGATGGATATCTCGTCTCTCTTGCGCCACTCTACGGCCCCGTAACCAGCAGTGAAATTGAGCTTTCGGGTTATCGTCAACATGGTGCAAACCACTCTAGTTTTACCAATCAGTTAGTAAAAAGAGCGCAGTGGCGCATTGAACACAACCAAATGCGCCACAAAGCCATCATCAAAGCCGCTGCACAACAGCAACGAGTCATCGATAAGCATTTCTACTTTAACGATGTCGGCCTTCTAAGTGAATTTATGTGCATCAAACTCTTCTCTGAATCGACCTCTCTCTTTCCTCAAGAGCCCCATACCGATTTGCCTGACCACAAAACAACGCCGTCTCGAACAACCATTGCCCGTCAAGCTCTGCGAAATCTATGGCAAGAGAACATCTCCGTGGCCAACAAGTTAATTCTTGCTGTTTGGTGGCTAAGTATCGCGACACTCCCCAAAAAAGCCGCGCAGCCAATCTACAGCTGGAAAGTGCTTGCATCGAGCCGACCTGCATTGATTTCAAGATTATCAAAAGTGCTAAGAAGAGCGTAAATCACACCTAAAAACCATTAATCTTGGCCTTGAATACCCCTTTTGCATTAAGGGGCATTTGATAACAAACCATGCTTTTATCATGATTTTGTGCACTCCTAAGGTAAGTATGAGAACCAAAATGGTGCTAATAAATAGATGCAAATTAAGACACTGAAAATTAAGCAGTTTTGTTTTCATGCCATTTTCATTCAAGACATGAAATCAGTTTGGCTAAGATCATCGTGTACCTTGTTCGAGGATAGGTAAAGGTAGACTTCACTGGCTAGGCCTCTGACAACATCTGATTCTAGGCAAGGACATGTAAAGGTTGTTTATTTTCTAGATAGATAAATATAAAGAGGACGTTATGTTTACTAAAATTTATGATGAGCTAACTGCAACACTAGATGATCCTAATCTAGTCGAATTAACCAATGGCGACGACGTTTTAAACCTAACAGGTAGTGATGTAAACCTCGTCAATGCTAAGTTCGGTGACGACACAATCAGCGGTGGCGAGAACACCGATATTATCTTCGGTATGAACGGAGACGACGTGATTGGCGGTGGTGCGGGCGACGATATTATCGTTGGTGGTATTGGCGCCGACCGCTTATTCGGCTCTTCTGGTAATGACATCATCGTAGGACGCACGGACGATGCCATGATCGGCGGTGACAATGGTTTTGATATTCTTTACCTAGCGGCTGCGGGTGACGACGATGGTTTCTTTGACTATGTGACACAAGCTCGAGGCATCGAGGCTATCGTTGCTTACGGTCAAGAAGAGGTTTCTGCTCGAGTCAGTTTAACGTCGATTCAAGGCCAATCACAAGATGACGGTGATGAGACCACACCAGACACAGACGACACCTTCATCGCAGTTGGGCTAGAAAGCCTATCACTGATTGGCGTTCACAAGTTCATGGAAGACGGTGCGTTGTCGTTTAGCGTTGAAGATATTGACGGTCAAGAAGAGCAAGATTATATCGAGCTGCTCAACCTTGATATCTTTTCTGAACTTAACCTTGACCTTAAAGCCATCACCTTTGGTGGTGAAGAAAACAGCGTCACTATCGTTACAGATATGGATCTCGACGATATCACTGCGTTCGATGGTGTGTCTCTTGAAGATATGTCAATGGACGCTTAGTCCTTTGAACAAACGCTTCATTGACTAAATGATAAGCACAGAAGCCTATGCTTCTGTGCTTTTACTACTTTCTGTAACGCGATCGATTCTTAGCGAGAGCAAAATTAGGGGTTAAACAAGGAGCCGTTAGCCTATATGAATACACCTCAACCATCACTCAGCTCTGTCTTCACTAAAGCCTCGAAAAAACTCAGGTTTGGTATTTGTTGGATCGTCTTTTTTTCATTCTTCATCAACGTGCTTGCCTTGGCATTGCCCTTCTATTCGCTCCAAGTCTTTGACCGCGTTCTCACTTCACAAAGCATCGATACCTTGTGGCTGCTCTCTGCCATCGCCTTATTATTTGTCACACTTTACGCCCTACTCGATTGGGTTCGAAATCGCATGTTTCTCGCTTTAAGTGAAAACTGGAATCATGACGTATCGAGTGCTGTCCACGTCACTTCCATCTATGCAAGCAAAAGTGGCAAAACACAGAGCCAGAGTATCTTGCAGTTGATGAAGTCCATCCGTAATACCCTATCGCTGTCACTATCGCCCTTGTTTGACTTGCCTTGGACGTCATTACTGTTTTTACTACTTGTTGCATTACACCCGCTTTACGGCGTAATCTCTGCCATTACTATCACTGGCCTTGTATTGCTTTCGTTACTCAATTATCGCTATAAAAAAAACAGCGATAAAGGGGCGTCTAAGGAACTAACTAAAAGCACAAATGAGAGTATCCGAGCCCTTAGTATGACCCGAGCTGCTGCAGGACACTTTTCAAACCAAGATTCAATAAGCTTCACCAAAAGCATCAAAACTCAGAGCTACAGTAAAAACATTGCGGGCTTTTCGCGTTTCTTCCGTTATCTAGCGCAAATTGCGATCGTTTCAACTGGCGCTATACTCGTCATCGACCGAGAAGTGACCGCGGGTACAATGATTGCCGCAAGCATGCTCGCTGGGCGAGTATTCTCACCCTATGAGGCCATGGTCTCCCATTTACATGCATGGTTATCTGCCAGTGATCACTGGTATAAACTCAAGGCGGCGACAAAAGCGGCTCAAGATCACCCGATTGATGTTTCGCTACCGGAGGCCAAGGGCCACATACAAGCACAAGGCGTCACTATTCTCCACCCGGGTTCAACAACCTCTTTTCTCAAACAGATATCGCTGGATGTCCCAGCAGGTTGCACAGTGGCATTTGTCGGCGAATCTGGATGTGGCAAAAGCACACTGCTTAAAGCATTCGCGGGGCTAAGGCAGCCCGCCTTTGGGCATATTCGTCTCGATGGGGCAACCTATGAGCAGTGGTATTCAGAGAAACTGTCTGGGGTATTAAGCTATTATTCCACCGATTCAGAGTTCATGGATGGCACAATTTTAGAGAACATCTCTCGATTTTCTGCGCTAACTGATGCAACAAAAGTCCACCAGGCCTGCCTTGCTGTTGGGCTCCATGAAACCATTCTAAAATGGCCAAAAGGGTATGAAACTCGACTAGGACAAGATGTCACTCCATCAAGCTCTGAATTTCATCGGCTGCTGCTCGCTCGGGCGCTCTTTAGCCAACCGAAAGTACTGATCCTCGACCAACCCGACGCTTTTCTTGGTCCACTCGGTGAAAAGCTACTCAAAAGGATACTCGTTGAGCGAAAAAAACTTAAGCTCACTACACTATTCGCAACCAACCACTCTGCTCTACTTAATTTTTCAGACCGCATTGTGGTGCTTGATAAAGGGAAGATTCAATCTGATGCCCCAACACATCAGCTTGCACAAGCTTATAAAGCGCAGTTAAAACCAGCCTAAACGGAATGAAATAATGAAATCAGGAATAAACTACTGGATTACTGTTGGGCTTACGCTTTTGATTATCGGTGCAGGCCTAACATTCTCATGGATATATTCGGCACCTTTGAGTAGCGCCGCCATCGCGCCTGGTCAGCTTATCGTGGAAGGAAAACGTAAAAAAATTCAACACCTTGAAGGCGGAATCATTGAAGAAATTCATGTTAAAGAGGGCGATTTAGTAGAAAAAGGCTCACAACTGGTAACACTTAACTCAACTCGCGCAAAAACACAATATCTACAAGTTCGCTCGCGATACCTTAATGCGCTTGCGAAGTACAATCGCCTACAATCAGAAGTCAAAGAGCAACGCCATATAGAGTATCATTCAGACCTTCTGGTGGATGACATACTCGCTCAGCAAGCGGTAGACACACAGACGAAGCTAATGCAGATCAGGTTGGAATCGCTTGACGGGTTGACCAACGTGGCTGAAAAACGCATGCAACAAGCTAAACAAAATTTAACCTCTTATCTCTCTCGCGCTAAAACAGACCGCAAGGCAATGGCGTTGTTAGACGAGCAAGTAAACATGCTTTCAAAGCTCTCTAAGCAGGGCTATGCCTCAAAAGACCAACTCCTGTATTCTCAGCGCGAGCGACTCGATATGCAACGCAGCATTGATGATTATGATTCTGCTATTCAACGCCAAGACTTAATTATTGCTGAGGCGGCGCAAACCATTACCAATATTCGCCTTGAGTTCATCAAAGAGGCGTCAGAAGAACTAGAAGAAGCGGAACACGACGTCATCGAGCTCAAAGAACGTGAGCAGCAAGCCATTGAAGAGCTTGCTCGCACCAAGGTTGCAAGCCCAATCAACGGCAAAGTGGTCGAGTTACATGTGAACACACTAGGCGGTATTGTCGATAGTGGTGAAGTGATTGTCGAGATCGTTCCCGTAGATGGAGAGCTTATCGTAGAAGCAAGTGTCGACCCCACCGACATTGATACCCTCGCCATAGGTCAAACCGCTGAAATTCGCCTGACTTCCTACAACTACCGGCGTACTCTCCCTCTTAAAGGCGAGGTGGTCTATATTTCTGCTGACAGCATACTGAATGAAAAAGACGACACTTCGAGCTATACCATTAACGTAAAAATCGACGCCCAAACGCTAGAGCAAGATCACCCCGTAAAACTCTATCCTGGCATGCCAGCTGAAGTGCTTATCTTGCTAGATAAACGAACGGTAGCTGACTATCTACTTAACCCTATTTTGATCTCTTTGAATCGATCATTCAGAGATTCAGACTACTAAACGCTGTACAAGGACTGTTCAGATGCAAAAAATCGCTGTGGTGATTCCATACTTTGGAAAGCTACCTAACTACTTTAACCTTTATATCAATAGCTTGAAAAATACACCTTATATAGACGTGCTGTTTTTTACTGACATTGTCATCAATGAACAGTTGCCAAGTAATTTTAAGGTGATTCCAACCACTTTGCCGATGCTTGCAGAGAGAATAGAAAACAGCCTTGGGATAAAAACTAATATTAATCATCCCATTAAACTGTGTGACTTTAAACCTACGTGGGGTGAAGTATTTCGAGAAGAGCTGCAATCCTATAGCCATTGGGGATTTGGCGATATTGATGTTGTGTATGGCGATATCCCTCAATTTTTACCGCATAACTGGCAAGATAAAGACATCGTCAGTTTTCTTCCCTACTGGCTTAGTGGCTCACTGTGCATCATAAAAAATAGCCCCAAAATGCGGACACTCTATCAGCAGAGTCGGTTTTGGCGAGAAGCACTGGAAACATCGAATCACACGGCATTTGATGAGTGTCATCACTTATATTCTGATTTAAGAAATGGCGAAAGCATTTTTGAACTCGATGATCAGCAATCATTTACTTGGGTGGTGAAAAAGAGCCACCTAAATGGTGACATCGACGCGTACTTTAGCGAGCCTGTAATCAAAGAAAAGATATATGTAAGGGAGTTCATCAACGTCGCGCCGGGTAAAGTCACCTTAAATGACGGGAAAGAAGTGGCTTACTATCACCTAATATGTGAGAAAAACCTAATGTCGTTTGAGCTTATTGAAGGGCAAGTGCCAGAAACGTTCATCATTGATAGGCAAGGGTTTCACTACCAAACTCACTTCCATCGCCCTGGGTATCGTGTAGTTAAAAGCATCGCCGGCTCTGGGTTATTTACCGTTCAACAAATTAGTCGAGGCATAAGAAAATTCAAACGCACGTTTAATTTAGCCCAACAGTAAATTAGCCACTGCTTAATTATAACCAAAAACAAAGATAATCACCTGCAAATGAATTAATCTTCGGGTGATTATCTATTGTTGAGAAAACCATTGTTCAAAAAATATCAGAGATTTTTCTTTGCCCAAGACATCGCTTGCGTTCTATTTTTAACCTCTAGCTTTTTAAAGATATTGTACAGGTGTGACTTAATTGTATGCTCACTGACAAACAGAGAGTCTGCAATTTCTATATTAGAGCCTCCTGATTTAAGGGATTCTAATATTTCCAACTCTCGTCGAGTTAATTCTGCGGCCAGGCAATCATCTTTCTCTACTTGAGTCACACTATTTTCATAGTGATTAATGAGCATATCTACGAGCTTCCTCGGTAGCCAGTTTTCACCCTTCGAGATAGCGCACAAACCGTTACAAACATGCTCCAAAGAGTCCTGTGCTGAAAAAGAGCCGCGTAGAGAGCGCCACCTCAATACTTCATTCACGTCCATTTCACCTTCATGGTTCAATAACACTGTCCCTGCCACTGATTCACTATTACGCAAGACCTCACAACAACTATGGTCAAGCCCTGTGGAAGCGATATCAATAATGACGATACTGTTAGACGGGAATGAAAAATCTGAAAGTGAGGTTGATGTCGGGAGAATCTCAATCAACATTTGAGTTTTGTCTTGCAGCATTCGGCGGAAATTTTCGCTCTGTAAACTGCTTTGTGTGACAAGGAAAACGGAGGGTTGTACCACTTCCGCCTGGGATAACGCCTGAGCCAACGGCATATGATAAGTATTGTCCATAATTTATAATCCAATCGATGTAGGGGTAATTTTTCCCTTCATTCCTTTCTAGCACTAAAAGTAGCAGATAGGTGCTAAATATATCGATATCAAACTATGAATCAAAGTGATTAGTATTGACAAATAAACGGCATCTCAGAGTTGAGAAATATTTGCGTTTATAAAGCAAGAATGAACCAGAACTATCGCAGTATTTTATCTTTACTAACATAAACTATTGAACTAAGAAACAACCGCCTAAAACGTAATTATACTTAATTTAAATATGGTTATTGTTAACTTAACTCTTCCATACCAATATTGTTATTGGCCCAAAGAAGAGCTTGTAGTCGATTTTTTGCATTTATCTTTTTAAAAATATTGTGCAGGTGGGTTTTGACCGTGTTTTCACTGACAAACAGTTCATCCGCTATCTGGTGATTTGACGCTCCGTGTCCCAATAGACGGATAATCTGTTTTTCGCGTTTGGTAAGGCTTTGATAGGTTGAAGAGGTGCTGACACTATGACTATTGCGATAGTGCATGATGTATTGCTGTGCAAGCTTACGCGACAACCACATTTCCCCTTCGAGGATCTTGGTCATCCCTTTCACTAGGTTGCGTAGGTCATCTTGTAGATAGAAGACCCCCACTAAGTCTCGCCAGCGAAAGATTGCATTGAATGAAATGTCTGATGGGCAATTGATCAAGACTTCCTGAAGCGGCCGAGCAATGTCCGCTTTTAATGAACTATAAAAATTGGCATCTTCTTCACTGAGGCTTGAGTAGTCGAGAATCACAATACTGTTTTCTTTCACACCCCACGAATGAGACGCACCTTCAGCGTGCATTCCTAGTTTTAACTCTGAAAACGGTAACACTTCGACCATCACTTGCAAGTTAGACTCTAGAGACTCTTTAAATAAGTTCGACTGCATACTGACATCCGCCAGTAGTATGATTTCCGTCGATTCTTCTTGCTTCATTTAAGCGTCTCCTTCGCTCGAATTTATCTTGAGGGTAATTCGTTGCTGCACTAACGACTTACCTCCTGTTGCACTGTAAAGATAGCTTAACAGGCTTAAACATCGTCAATAGCGTTAAATTAGTATGAACAACCGTATGAAAGTGCTATATCAAGACTAAGCTCATCTAAGATAGTTAGCACTTTCGTATATTGTTCATTATCGGCACGGATTAACTAACTAGTCTCTCCGGTCATTTTTCGTTTAAAATTACCTAGACACTCCCAAATTCAGATAATCCTATGTCTTCGTTTCCAGCTTGCTTCCATACTTTTACTCAACCCACTGAGCACATAGCGCTACCAGAAAAGTTCACGTTTCCGTTTTTTTATCAGCCTCACGCCATCGCCACGCTGGCAGCTAAAGCATTGATGGACCAACTTCAACAGCCAGGCACGCCGTTTGTGCATCAATTTCAGTGTGAAGACGAAAGACAGAGCAACGGTAAAATGTTTGGGGTATTAGTCGTCCGTCATTTCAGTGGGCATCTGGGCTACCTGCAAGGATTCTCTGGCAAGATAGACGATAACAATCACCATCAAGGCTTTGTGCCTCCGGTGTTTGATATGCTTGAGGAGCAAGGCTTTTTCCGTAAGGAGATGGAGCATATCAACCAAGTCACGGCGCTTCTGAGCCAAGCTGAAAGTGACATTGCGCTTCCAGAACTCAGTCAACAGCTCAATGTGATAACCCAGCAAGCCGAACACGAAGTGGAATCACTGCGCCAAATGACCATTGAGCGCAGAGCGCAACGGAAGTTAGCGCGTGAAAGCGCAGAGCATTTAACCGATTCAGAAAAGCAACAACTCATTGAGCAACTCGGTAAAGAGAGCGTGGCAGACAAGAATGCCCTCAAGCACCTAAAGCAGCACTGGCAAGCACAAATCGATGAGGCTCAACAGTTACTTAACCATAAGCGCGCCGATATTACTGCGCTAAAAAAACAACGCGCGACACTGTCCAACCAACTTCAACACCAACTGTTCAAACGCTACCGCTTCTTGAACGGCATGGGCGAGCACAAAGATCTCGTCGATATTTTTGCCGGTACCAGCACACCGACGCCTCCAGCAGGGGCAGGCGAATGTGCCGCGCCTAAATTATTGCATTACGCCTACTCAAATAATCTACAGCCTATCGCATTAGCAGAGTTCTGGTGGGGTACATCACCCAAATCTGAGATTCGTAAGCACAAGCAATATTACCCAGCATGCCAAAGTAAATGCCAACCGATCTTAGGCCACATGCTGCAAGGACTTGAGGTGGATGATAACCCTCTGCTGATCAACCCAGCCCAAAACAAGCCATTGGAAATTCTCTACCACGATGATGCGATTGTCGTTGTCAACAAGCCCGCAAATTTTCTATCCGTGCCAGGCAAACACATAAAAGATTCTGCGTTTACTCGTCTTGAAGCTGACTATCCTGATTGCGAGGGCCCTTTTGTCATCCATCGTTTAGACATGGCGACCTCTGGTATTTTGGTGTTTGCTCTTACTAGACGCGCCAATAAAAGCCTGCAAAAGCAGTTTATCTCGCGCACTGTAAGCAAGCGCTATGTTGCGAAGATTGCACGAAAAGATATCGCAGACACTGGCCGTATCGAACTGCCAATGCGTGGCGATCCATTTGATCGGCCTCGTCAACTGGTGTGTTATGAACATGGCAAGCACGCTTTAACAACTTGGCAAGTAAAAACACGCGATGAAGCAGGCACCACCTTATATTTGCACCCCCATACCGGGCGCACGCATCAATTAAGGGTTCACTGTGCGCATCACTTGGGTTTTGACAGCCCAATTATCGGCGACACGCTATATGGTGAGCCGAACCAGCGTCTTTACTTACATGCTGAGAGTCTCAGCTTTGAGCATCCCTACACCAAAGAGCCGCTGCACTTTCAGGTAGATGCAGATTTTTAGAGGCTTAGGCGTTGTTTTAATCCTTGGTGACGGCATCAGCAATATGCGACAATGATCACTGATTTGAACTGTGCGTGAATACTGATGAACTTTAAAGCAGCAATTTTTGATATGGATGGGCTTTTGCTCGATACCGAGCAGGTGTGTATGAGGATCTTTGAGCAAGCCTGTCATGCCGTAGGCGCCCCTTTCTTAAAAGAGACCTATTTATCGATCATTGGCTGCAATGCACAGCGTATCAATCAAATTTTAACCGAAGGTTACGCACCCTACATCGATTATCAGAAAATCCACGTTGAATGGCGTGAACGCTACAACGCGGTTGTATTACACCAAGCGATTCCCGTTCGTTCTGGTGTGATTGAAATGCTGGAATGGCTACAAGAGCACAACATTCCTTGCGCCGTTGCTACGTCAACACAGAAGGATGTCGCTGAAGTCAAACTCAAGCTTGCTGGGCTCGATGGCTATTTTGCAAACATCACCACTGGATGTGAAGTCACTCACAGCAAGCCTGCGCCCGAGATCTATCAGCTGGCCGCACAACGCCTTAATATCAGTGCCAATGACTGTATTGCGTTTGAGGATTCGAATAATGGAGTCAAAGCGGCGGTTGCTGCAGGCATGGCCACTTTCCAAATCCCTGACCTGGTTGAGCCTTCACAAGAAGTCATAAAGCTAGGTCACGCCATCTTACCCACAATGGGGGATGTTTTAAGCCACTTACAAACGAAAGTCGCTTGAACAAGTAACTTGAACAAGTAACTAGTCTCAGCATCAGGGCATTACTATTAGAGTACTGCCCCATTCTTATGCTTGCTCAGTCCCAGCTATTGTCTCTGAAACTCAGTTCTATTTAAATTCATAAGTGTATGAGAAACCGATAAAGTCGCGCTTACCGAAATCATCATCACTGTAAACACCAAACGTATTAAACGACTGATTGGTGTTGATCTTATAGCTCACTCCCCCACCGAGCCAGTAGCCGCTATAGTCATCTGAGCCTTTGTTCGCGCCACCAAAGCCCATCATTGACCAGTTTTCTGATAAAGGACGCAAACCAAACATACCTACATAACCACCGTGTGAGGCTTTTGGCGTTAACACATAATCTTCTAAGATATCGTCACTGCTCTCTTGACGTTCAAAGAACTCTCCATCGTTGTAGCTATATCCCGCCATCGGGAACAGCTGAATACCAAGAGGCTGGATATTAAAGTGGCTCAGTGGAATAAAAGTACCAATGCTGTAGTTGTTGCGATATGCCCCATCATCATAATCATTGCGACTGAAGTTGAAGTTAACGATCCCCATCGGCAACAACCAAGAACCTCCAATCCGCCACTCGTCACCGTCAGTACTAACACGACCATTGATCATGCGTGCCTCATCAAGGCCTACCGAGCCAGAGACTTTCCATGAATCATCAGCGTAACTGACACCCGCCTTGGTGACAATCTTAGTTGGGTCTTCATGGTGTTTCTCTTCAGCAAGTACAGTCGAAATATGCAAAGCAGAGAGAAGAATTATTGCTTTGGAGGTTTTTTGTATCAGAATTGTCATATCAGCATTTCTAGGCATTCACTCAGCATATCCATCCGATTGATATGTTGATTGGTTGTTATGATTGAAAATGACTACCTGTCCATGCCGACATTTTCGCAACCTAATCTTATCAAAAGTCATTATTCCAGTTAGAATATTCGATATTACAAACAAACGGTCACTTGTTAATCAACTTCGGTTGACATATTGATTTTACAAATTTTTCCCCAGGTGTTTATGCAAGATCTTAATGCTCTCCATGTCTTTGTTGCTCTATTCGACACGAAATCCACTCAAAAAGCAGCAAAAAAGCTTGGGCGCTCTCAATCCTATGTTTCAAAAACACTGGCGCAGCTTCGCGAAGAGTTAGCAGATCCTCTTTTCATTAGAAGTCGAAATGGTTTAATCCCAACCAGTTATGCTTCATCAATTGAGCGAAAATTGAGAAATGCTCTTGAGCAGGTCAGCATTTCGCTGGAGCCTGAACAGTTTAACCCTCGTAACATAGATAGTGTCTGTATTCATATGGTGGAGCCATACATTATCCACATCGGGAAAAAGCTCATTGATAGGATTCGTCAAGAGTCAAACACCACGATTATTTTGCGACAATGGACGCGAAATAGTGAGCAACTCATTCTTGAGGAAGATGTCGATATTGGCCTGCACATTTTGAGTGACAAGCCGCAAGACTTCTATCAAAAGAAGCTCCATTCAAGTGCAGGGTATTTGAGAGGGAAAACAGACGGTGAGTATGTCAAATTTATCGTTGCAGGCGTAAATGAATACACCAACTATTATCAGCACTTGTTGCCGGATACAGAAGCCAATATTATCATTGACCATCACGGGCTGATGGAGCAGCTAATGACGAACTACTGCACTTTATCCTACCACCCGATGAAAGAGCCAGATCCTCAGTTTAAGCTCAACATTGACGCAGCACTGATCACAAAGTCCACCCGCCGTTACTCAAACAAGATACAGTGGCTGTCTGAGCTTATTTCAGAGCTCGTTGATGAGTTTCTGCAGTCCAAATTGCCACTTTATCCACCCACCCCTAAATGAAAAAGAGAAGCCTAGGCTTCTCTTTTTCATTTAGGGGTTCTATTAACACTAAAGTGCTGATAGATAAGCTTTGTAAGACTTCAAGCGCACGGTTGCACCACCAATGATATCCATAAACCCTAGCATTGGGTGAGGTTTTTCAGCAGAAACCCAACCAGAACCCGTTGCACCGATAGGAACGATATAACCTTCCGGCTCTTCAAACTCAATGATTACCGTACGGCCATGTGTACCCATGTTATTGCCAACGTGTTGACGAACATGTTGTGTACCATTAATCACTGACACGCGCGCTTCACCGGTGCCCGCAGTCACACTGTGTACACGACCACGAAAGATTTCACCCGGGTAAGCATCAATATAGAACTCTGCAAACTGGCCAGCTTTAATACCTTTATAGCTTTGATCCGCAATACGCATCTCCACAAACTTTTTACTGGTATCGTAAAGGTGCATGTTACCTACGCGCGTACCGTCAGTAATGTTAGCAATGGACATCTGGCCATCAAACGGTGCACGAATTTCACGACGTTCATTTTGCCACTGTGCTGTAGCGATCTGAGCTTCAATCGATTTGATTTGCGCATTGGCAGAAGCAATTTTAGCGACATGTGAATCAATTCGAGTACGGATGTTGTCACGCTCTTGCTCTTGGGCGTAATCATTCAAACGCTGTAGACGATCAAGCGTCTTTTTATCATTCTCAATCTGGTGATTAACTGCAAGAATCTCAGCCTCTGCAGCAGCGCGCTGTGCTTCTAGGCCACGGATTTGAGAGTCTGTATCCACATCTTTCAATGTGTAGATCAAATCGCCTTTTTTCACTTGTTGGTTGTGAGTAACGAAAACACGCTCAACCTCTTGACCAAGCAACGGGCTAAGCACAGCATGCGGTGCTTTAACTGTTGTGCTGTCCGTCAAATCAGCAGGCGACCAAAAACGGTGCGCAGTAAACAGCATAAAGGCGAGGAAGAAACCTGTACCAATCATAACGGTGGCATTTTTTAGCGTCCAACGAACCAAGCCAGACTTAACCAGTAACCAACAAATTAGGATATATGGCAGCATAATCTCTTTCATGTGATTACTCCTCTGTTACTTTTGTTGTTGACTTAGTGTCATTACTCTCTGGATTCACACCTTTACGAATAATGTTCGAAATACTATCAGCTAATACATCCCAACGAGCGAATGCGATAATGATGGCTAAAACCCACCATGCCTTGTTGATAAACAAACCACACAAAGAGAGGGCAAAAACAATTTGGGTGTGAGCAGAAGACATTTCGTGCGCTTTATGCACCGCAACTTCATGCAGTTGCCAAAGCAAGTAGATGACGTACACAACAATCGCGACGGTCACGAAGAAGACAAAACCCATAAACACTTCAGAGTCGAGCAGACGCAAAATGGTTGGGTAGCCATTTAAGAAGTACTCTTCAGGTAAGTCTTTACCGTGAATTTTACCTAGCTTGGCAAGCAGCAAAGAAGAGCCGACCAATGTACCAAGAATCACCACTGCTTTTATCAAAAACAGGATGATGCCTTTTATCATCCCTAGAAAACTGAACTTGTCTTCTTTCCTTGAAGGTTCGTCTTTTCTATCTTCAGACATGATGTATTTCACCTTAATGATTGTTACTGAAAATGATAATACCCTGCTGGGTTGGTAAATATAGAATAGTGACTATTCCATATTGCTTAATTATTTATATTTTTCTTTCCTTGCATTCACATCATCTATAAGCCATTGTTTTTGTTGACTTTATTCCTGTTGAGCATTGACTTAAATCACAAAGTGTTTAAAATTTTTGCGAATACGCGGGGTAATATATTAAGCGGTTACAGTCTACTTTATTCGCATGCTTAAATTGGAATAGTCATTATTCCAAATGGAATAATGACTTGTTCTACAATCGCGCGTTGGATCTGAATTTATCTATCATTCCTAGAAAACACTATGCCAATATGCTGCGCAGATAGCAGGCAGAGAACAACACCAATCAGTCACTTGAGGTTTCATGAAATTACGTACAAAAATTATTGCTGCAGGGTCTCTGGTTAGCTTGGTATCGCTAAGCCTATTGTCTGCTATCAATTATAATGCGCTCAGCAAAGAAGTTGAGAAGTCAACAGCCACCACGATTGATATCTCACTAGAGCAAGTTGCCGACACACTTACGGCAACAATGGAAGGTAAGTTTCAGTTTGCAGACTACCTTTCTGAGCTGGTTGTGAATACTTCGCGTGATAATGCGACAACGATTTTTAATCAAAATCAGTTGCAAAATGTGTTTGTCACAGCGGGGATTGGCTATGAAAGCGATGGCTCCATTGTTCACAATGATAACAACTGGATCCCACCGTCTGATTGGGATTCACGTCAACGCCCTTGGTATATGCAGGCGAAAAATGAGCGTCAGCGTACAGTAACAGAGCCCTATGTTGATGAGGGAACAGGCAACATCCTTATCTCGGTATCTCAACCGGTTTATCAAGCCGGGCGACTTCATGGTGCCACTTTCTTTGACATCAACTTAAACACCCTCTCTGAGATAGTGAACCAAGCGGATGTGCCATACAGCACACTGTTTATCGTTGACCAAAATGGCACTATCATCGGCCATCCAAACAGCCGCTTAAACGGTCAACCGCTGACGAGCTACATTCCTGGGGGGGTGATCAGCTCAGAATTGTCGATATTTGACGTTGATGGTCGAGCTCACTATCTTGACTTCCATCCTGTGGCTCAAACTGATTGGTACGTGGGCATGATCGTTGATCACGAGAAAACCTATCTACCTCTTGATGAGATGCGCAACAACTCTGTGATTACTGCAACGACGCTAGTCGCTATCGCTCTAGGACTATTTTTCTATATCTTACTTTGGTTGACAAGCCCATTACGTGAACTCGGCGCAGCGATGGACAACGTAGCCAGCGGCGATGGAGATCTCACTAAGCGCCTTGATACTAACACCGATGAAGAGTTCAGTTTACTAGCCAAAAGCTTCAACAACTTTGTTGGTAAAATTCAAGATCTGATCAAAGACAGTCAGCAAACGGCGCACAATATCACCCACGTATCAGAGTCAACTCACGTTGCAGCAAACGATTCACGTCAACTTCTCAATACTCAGGTACTAGAAGTGGAGCAACTTGCTACTGCGATGAACGAAATGTCGACGACCTGTTCGTTGGTTGCGGAAAATGCGCAAAATGCGGCTCAAGCCGCTCAGGCAGCTGACTCAGCAGCAGAAGAGGGCAACAGCATTGTTTCAAACACCTCAGAGTCGATTCAGACGCTCGCTCATCAGATGGAGCAAGCGTCCAATACTGTGCGTGAACTCGAGTCATCGACTGAGAACATTGAATCTATTGTTAGTGTCATTAATGGCATTGCTGATCAAACCAACTTGCTGGCATTGAATGCTGCAATTGAAGCCGCTCGCGCGGGTGAATCTGGCCGCGGCTTTGCGGTAGTTGCTGACGAGGTTCGCACGTTGGCGCAGCGCACGACAGAATCAACAACTGAGATTCGCAACATGATTGAGCAGCTACAAGCCGGTGCTAACACAGCTGCCTCTGCTATGTCACAGAGCTATAACTTAGCGATTGATACCGTCGAGCAGGCTCACACAGCCAACCAATCACTGCACAGCATTAAAGAAGCGATCTCACAGATCACTGAAATGAACATTCAGATCGCATCAGCGGCAGAAGAGCAGAGCTTGGTCGCTGAAGAGATTAATGGTAACACGGTCAACATCAAGGATCTATCAAGCCAAGTTGCAGAGCGCTCGCAAGAGACTTCAAACTTAGTCGACGAACAAACTCGCCTGGTCGAAGAGCAATCATCGTCACTTAACAAGTTTATTGTTTAAACTGTTAGGCTGGTTGACTGACGAACTGACATAAACAGAACAAAAAGCGCAGAGATTGATTTTATCGTCTCTGCGCTTTTTTTACATTGAAGGTTACAGCCTTTGGCTCACTGCTTTAGCCAGCGCGCTATATCATTAGTGAGAGTATTCACCACCACTAACGAGCCCTGCTGCGATAGGTGCCCATAGTCACTAAATAGCATCTCACCATTCAGTTTGTATTCACAGACGCCGGCCTCACATAAAGAGGGCATAGGGTTGATGAAGTCACCGCTGGTGATAATAAACTCAAGCTCTTGGTTTATCGCCTCTTTTATTGTATTCGGCCAAGCGTTCGAGGCTTTTCCCTGCCCTTTTTGGTCATCAATAATCGACACATCAGTAATAAACTGTGGCGATTGACCAAACACCAAATAACGTACCCCTAGGTTATCCAGCTTCTCTAGAGTCGACGTCAGGCGATCAAGACCCGCCTTTTGATGATCGCTCCATTTAGCCGAGAGAAAGACCACATCAATATCAAGCGCTTCGATTAGCTCAAGTGCATTACGATTAAACTCATCGCAATACGGTAACGCGAAAGATTCAAACGTCATGATAGGCGGACAGCCGGCGGAGGCATACTTAATCAGTGTCAACTGTTGATGCTTCGCTAGTGATTCAAACCCTTTGGTGTAATGGTTCAAGAAGGAATCACCCCACATCAGAACCCGCTCCCCCTTTGGCGAGTCAACGAGGGTACATTCCTTATAGTCCCAGTCAGGGTAGTGTTTGGCATTCATCAAAAAACAGGGGTCAGAGGTTGGTTGGGACGTTGCCAGCAATTCTGTCGGTTGACGCTCCACACTCACAACTTGCACAGTGATAGCGAAGGTAACAAAAGAAGCAATACCCGCTCCCGATATCGAAAACACCTGTTTGCGTGACAGCACTTTGCGTCGACGTATGGGTTGCTCGACCCAGTAATAACTTGCCATAGCAAAAGTGAAGCTTAGCGCGATCACCATTAGCGAGTCCCACACTGACAGCGGTGCTAGGCGATAATACTTAAAGAACACCGTAATGGGCCAGTGCACTAAGTAGAGAGAATAAGACAGCAAGCCTACATACACCACAGGCTTTAGCGCCAACCCGCGTTGCACCCAACTAGGCTGAGTATTGGAAAACGAACCAGACGCTATAATCGCTGCCGCTCCCAAACATGGTAACAGTGCACTCAAGCCGGGAAAAGCAGTGTCTTTGTCATAAAGCACGGCGGCAGATACAATCGCGACGAGACCGATGACCCCGAGCAGGTTTGCTGCAAAAGCCGTTCGTAACTTAAACGGTGGCGCGGCGGCTAACACAGCACCCAGCAAAATCTCCCAACCTCGTGTTGGTAACAAGAAGTAATTGGCTGAAGCGGCTTTATCCATCAAAAACCAACTCAAAGCAAAGCTCGCAATCAGCGGTGGATAGAGCGCTAGATACCAGTTCTTGTTAAGCCATCGATAAACGGCTGCGACATAAATAGGCGCAAAGATGTAATACTGCTCTTCAAGAGACAAAGACCAAGTATGAAGCAGCGGTTTAAGCTCAGCAGCAGACCCAAAATAGTTGGTTGTTTTCCAGAAAAAAAGGTTCGAAATAAACGTTAAAGAAGCAACAAGTGATTGAAGGTATTGATGATAAAGCTCAGGAAGAAACAGAGCGTGAGCCACAACGGTTGTAAGCAACAAGGTAAAAAACAGTGCCGGCATAATCCGTTTGGCACGTCGATAATAGAACTCGGTGATAGAGAATGTCCCATTATCAAGCATATGCAGTAAGCTGAGCATAATCACATAACCGGATATAACGAAGAAGACATCAACGCCGATATAGCCGCCACTCAACTGCTCAAAGCCTGCGTGAAACAATACCACCACTAATACGGCAACCGCTCTCAAGCCATCCACATCGGGGCGATAGTTTATCGGTTTTCCTTGCATTTATATTCCCTATTCACCCAAATAATAGGTGGGTGTGTTTTCCTCAACTTTTGAACTAAGAATATCCCGTATTTTCTTTGACTATGGTCTGAATTTTGACTGAAAAGGCCAAGCTAAGACTGACGAATACTCTCATCATGTAACCTAAACTTTAAATCCAGTTGCTAGCACGTAATTTGCGTTAACAACTCTTTACGAGTGCTTTTTAACTTCGTTAAAACACCGTTTTTTTACAAGATCCAGATCACATCTTTTTTTTTCGTCACGCTCTTTGCAATTAACTGCTGCTAACCTCGGGCGCACTTTGAATGAATCAAGGTTAAAACTATAAGGAGTGTTCTTGATGAATACCAAGCAACCAATGTCGCTTACTGGCCGTGTAATCCTGGGGATGGTTACCGGTATTCTTACTGGATTTTTTATTCAAAATTTCTTGGCTGATGTCAGCTTCATTCACGACTATCTCGTGAATGGTCTTTTTGAAGTCGGTGGACAAATCTTTATCTCCAGCTTACAAATGCTGGTTGTGCCACTGATTTTCGTTTCTCTTGTATGCGGTACAAGCTCTCTACAAGATATTACAACCCTGGGCCGTATGGGTGGTAAAACGCTTGGCTTCTACCTCATTACAACAGCAGTAGCGATTACCCTTGCATTGACGATGGGCAACCTATTCCAACCTGGTGCAGGTGCAGACCTGACAGCGGCAGCAAGCTTCCAATCTGCTGAAGCGCCGTCTCTTGGCCAAGTTGTGATTAACATGTTCCCTAAAAACCCAATTGCTTCTATGGCACAGGGTAATACCCTCCAAATTATTGTCTTCGCCATTTTATTTGGTATTGCAATCAGTGCTGCGGGTGAACCAGGTAAACGTGTTGCTAACGCTTTCTCTGACCTAAATGAAGTGATCATGAAGCTTGTTGCGCTATTAATGAACATCGCACCGTTCGGCGTGTTCTTCCTAATGGCAAAACTGTTCTCTGGTCTTGGTCTTGGCGCTATCTGGAGTTTAGGTGGATACTTCCTTGTTCTAACCGGTACACTACTGCTTCACGGTCTAGTGACCTACGGTGTACTATTGAAAAGCATTACGGGTCTGAGCCCAACGCTCTTCTTGCGTAAGATGGAAGATGCGATCATGTTCGCCTTCTCTACGGCATCATCAAACGCGACGATTCCCGTCACGCTTGAGACAGTGAAAAACCGTCTAGGTGTGAAAAACCGCGTAGCATCATTCACTGTGCCTCTTGGTGCAACAGTGAACATGGATGGCACGGCCATCATGCAAGGTGTTGCTACCGCATTTATCGCGCAAGCGTTTAACATCGACCTTACGATGGGTGATTACCTAGCTGTTATCCTAACCGCAACTCTGGCTTCTGTTGGTACTGCGGGCGTTCCTGGTGTTGGTCTTATCATGCTAGCGATGGTTCTTAACCAAGTTGGCCTACCACTAGAAGGTATCGCTCTGATTATGGGTGTTGACCGTCTACTGGATATGATTCGTACCGCTGTAAACATCACAGGTGACAGTGCCGCTTCTGTCATCGTTGCGCACTCAGAGGGCGCGCTAGATAGAGATCGCTTTAACGACCCACTCGCGGGTGAAAAGGAAGAAGAAGTTCACTTCGTTCCTGCCGAAGAAGGCAAGTAATTCGTTAATCTTGTTATAAAAAAGCGCCAAGGCCCCCAGCCTTGGCGCTTTTTCGGTTATAGTCATTACTGTTTCACAAAAGCTTCAATCTCACCTAAAGCCATATTCCCAGCCTTATTCAGCTCTAAGCGAATATATCGAACACCACTCTCTGGCAGCTCTCCACTGGTAAACTCAAAGAGTTGAGCTTCACCCAATGATTCGAAATAGAGTGAAGGTTGCGACCAAACCGTTGACCTTTCGTTATCCAATAAGCTAATTGTCGCGCCATTAATGGTATTCGAATCATACTTATTTCGATTAGTCAGTAATAGTTGATCGATGTTCAGCAACTCTTCTAGGTCTATCTCGAGCCAATGGCTATAACCCCATTTGGTATGATAGTAAGTCCCCGTATCATCATCATTTATTTTGCTCCTAGAGTGTTTGTCACTATGCTCAGATGATGCTGAAACAGGCTTGTTTAATGCGACATTCACTCCCTCAAGTTTCATACCGCTCCAGCGGGTTGAACCATCAATTGGCAGTGTGTCATGATCTAACGAGTCACAATATTGATCACTCTCATATCGATAATATTTATTAGCATCCGCTATAGGGAGAGCAAACGTTGCTATTTGGCTCTTAGCCTCATCTGTTACTTCCTGCCCCCAACTTTCAATCACTGGGGTAAAATCCATACCTGATGCATAAGCAATCGCAATCGCTAACCAGTCATTTTGACTCAACGACTTTGCTTCTTCTCTTTCAAAAATGCTCAGGCCAATTTTATCTCGATAGTGTATCCAGTTTTCATCACTTCTTACTGCCTCTTCATACTCGCGAAGTAATATGTGAAGACGAGGGTATAAGTGCCAGCCATTTTGTAGCAGTCCATTCTCTTCAATTTGCATCATCATCTGTAGATAGAGTGCAGGCCCAGCGCGCCAATCACTACCTAGATTTAAGCTGGCCATGTAGGCCGAAGGATCGTTTTGATGGAACGCTTCCTGTAAGTGGGAGAAATAGACATCACTGTTTAAGTTTGAGCACTCTGTCAGTTTTCCTGTGTTTGCACGGAACATTGACTTGCTGTAATAGGCGTAAAAGTTAGTCGCACTATGCCCGGTAAAGCCAGTGAAGCGGAGACGACTCTTTTCCAATCCATGTCCAAGTTCATGAATATCACCATGTCCAACTGGGTCAAAAGGCCAATTCGCATCATACGGGTTTCCTGAGCATCCAGCACCACATGTCGCTTGATCAGCATTCATGTGCTTAGTATGGTGTTGTGTACGTACCTCTAAGCCTTTAGATTTCGCCCAATCAATAATTTCAGGAACTTCATCAATACCTGGACCTTGGTAACCTGCCAATACGTGCGGGTAGTTATGAGTATATCTTTCAACTGCATTAATTAGCTCATTACCATTATCAAAAACCGGATTGGCCATAGTAATGCCCATTTTCATTGCCGTGGAGTGTACTTCAAAATGGTTAGTCGAAATTTCAGCCCAGTCGAACTCGTTTTTACTTAACTCTTGCTCAAAATAACTAGAGTCTCCCCAACCTGGATAATGCGGATGCTCGCCAACATTCGAGAACAAAAGCGCAATCGGAGTCTCTTTCGTTCCAGACATCTCTACTTGTATTGGGCCACCATAAGGTGAAGTAAATTGAATCGTTTCACCTGGCTCAATCGGAATAGCAGTGGAGCGCAAGAATTTAGGACGCTTGTAACCATTTTGTTCAAACTCTTTTGTTGAAGTGCTACGTTGAGTATTCACAAATACCTTTGCTTCTATATCACTTGAGCTATCTTGGCGTTTAACTGTAACCGTTTGACCAGGAAGAGCATAAGCACCTGTAGACTTAAAGCCACCATGATTAACAAGTTCAACGCCTTTATTATCTGGAATTATATGACTAAAATCACTGCGACTAAAATTACCTAAGTCAGGTTGAGCCGGTGTATTGATTCGATAGTTGTGAATCACATGATCAGCAAAATAAGCCTGTAAGAACGCTAAGGTCTCTGTCGTATCATAACTCATTGGGTAGGTGATATTTTGGCGATAGTCGTCGGCTAATAGAATAATTGCCTTCAGGTAAGCAGGTAGATCACTCTCAAATATATTGATTTTGTTACTATCCAGTTGATTCACCCAATTGTGTATGTCATCAACACCTTGTTTAAACTCCTCATTATAAACATCACTATTGCAAGAACCCTGACACTCTGAAATATCAAAGCTGAAACTATTGTCTCGTAGATGTGTCAGTAACTGGTAAGTCGGAGCGATACTCTCGTCGATTGCCTCATAATCTGCAGTAGGATCGTAACTATTTAGTCCCGTTTGTGCCCAATAGTTTTTGCTCACTGAGCGAATAGCATAGTGTTCAAAAATCGGTATGCTCAGTTCGTTCTTATCTCTGAAGTGATTCGTAAATAGCAGTGGTATACCCAAAGCTTCGGCTCTTTTTACCTGCTCGTAAACCACACCTATATCGTCTTCAGGGTTATAGTGACTAGACAGAATCAGCAAGTCTGTATCAGCATCAATACATGAACTCAATGCTTGCCCATTACAACTAAATACTCCCTCATTATAGGCAACGCTTTCACCAAACTCCTCACCTAACCACTCTTTAAGCTTACTATCTTCTTTAAACCAATAGCTTTCATCATGATGCGCAATAACCACGTTTATTTTATCTGCGAGAATTTCTTGTCTGCTTTTACCAATAAGCCAATCAAGGGCATTATTATAGAACGACCAAAAGTCGTCATTCACCTCGCGGTCAAATCTTGCAATATTTTGCGGGTTCGTCGCTAAGAATAGGTAACGTTGATTTTTGTTTTCACCAATGATACCGACACTATTATTTACTTTACCGTTACCAAAAGAGTAGTTCCCTGGCAATATGGAATAATTGACACCATAGGTTGCTGCAAAGTTGACTGAATCATGACTCGGGTTCCAGGTAATATTATCCAGGCTAGTCTCGTCCCCTTTAGCCTGACCATCTTCAGTTAAATTAAACAGATTTCTCTTAATTGCCTGCAATTTAATCTGATGTTCTTCAATCCCTTGTATTGCATTGAGTAGATGAGTATTGTCTTTTGTACCAGAGGCGCTTTGTGCTGGCAAAGCCATAAATACACAAAGTGCAAGCGTACTTAGCGACATGACGTTTGATGATTTCATGAGACACCCTTTCTTTATTAGAATATAAACTTCCCTTTCACTTCGGAAGTATAAAAACCTTAGTATTAGTTAGGTATATATTCCAAGTTAATTGCTGCTAATTGAACCAAAGTATCAAATTACAGCAACTCTCATCATCCTTGTGAATATTTAAACCCAAAAACATACTTATGAGCAATATAAACATCAGCTATTATTCGTGTTATTTGGAGTGAATATTTTAAATTCTAATCTCAATCTAACAGTCAATTTAGAAACATCTTTTTGACTCATTCGTCACACTTGAACAACCGCAAAATGGTTAGACTAGAGAGGTTGTCCCTGTCTCGCCATGGAGGAATCAATGAAGGCACCTGCACTTACTTCGCTATCTCTACTCGGTTTGATGTCTGCGCCCGCATGGGCAACTTCAAGCACCTCATTAGACTTAACTCACTCTACTGTGGGCTATCTATGCCTCATTATCTTTGGTTTGGCCTATACACTTGTCATGTTAGAGGAGGTGTTGCAGCTAAGAAAATCAAAACCCGTTCTTCTAGCCGCGGGCATTATCTGGGCAATTCTCGGTTATGTTTACACCCAAAATGGCATTGCAGAACAAGCGCATGCCGCTCTTGAGCACAACCTATTAGAGTATGCTGAACTGTTACTATTCCTACTGGTTGCGATGACCTATATCAACGCGATGGAGGAGCGCAACCTGTTTGACGCCCTGCAAGCTTGGATGGTGGGGAAAGGCTTTAACTTTAAAACGCTGTTTTGGCTGACTGGTGTTCTGGCCTTCTTTATCTCTCCGATTGCTGACAACCTCACCACTGCGCTATTGATGTGTGCTGTGGTGATGAAAGTCGCAGGTGACAACAAACGTTTTGTAAATATCGCCTGTATCAATATCGTGATCGCCGCCAACGCAGGCGGTGCGTTTAGCCCATTTGGTGATATTACCACCCTCATGGTGTGGCAAGCTGGCCATGTCGCTTTCTCTGAGTTTATGCCACTGTTTATTCCCTCGGTGGTGAACTATGTTGTCCCTGCGGTCATCATGTCGTTTTTTGTACCAAACACGCAGCCAAATACTATCCACCAGCATATCGAGCTAAAACGTGGTGCACGCCGAATCGTTGGCTTATTTATATTAACCATTATGACCGCGGTCGCGTTCCATGCAGTGCTTCATTTCCCGCCAGTGGTCGGGATGATGATGGGTTTAGCCTACTTACAATTCTTCGGCTTCTATCTAAGAAAAACGCTACGTGCATCGTTAACGAGAAAAGCGGCAATGGCTATCGCCAATCGCGATGATTTAGCGCTCAAGCGTCTCGGCAGTGTGGTGCCTTTTGATGTTTTCCGCCGTGTTTCTCATGCCGAGTGGGACACACTATTATTCTTCTACGGCGTGGTGATGTGTGTCGGTGGCTTAAGCTTGCTGGGCTACCTTGGCATGGCGTCAGAGATCATGTACACCCAGTGGGATCCAATCTGGGCTAACGTCATGGTGGGGATCTTGTCTGCGATCGTCGATAACATTCCCGTGATGTTTGCTGTCTTAACCATGGATCCAGCCCTATCGATGGGTAACTGGTTACTCGTCACCTTAACAGCAGGTGTCGGCGGCAGCTTACTCTCTATCGGATCCGCCGCTGGTGTTGCTTTAATGGGCGCAGCACATGGGCAATACACCTTTTTCGGCCACTTGAAATGGGCGCCAGTGATCGGGCTGGGTTATATCGCCAGTATTTTGGTGCATTTGTGGCTGAATGGGGGGATGTTTTAAGGGGGAAGAAAATTGGAAAAGAAGAATACAGAGGTGGGTGTTCTGTGATCTGTTGAGGGGGAGAAGGCTGGAGGTGGAAGGTTTGAGGATCTATTACATTCAAACCTTCGTGCCTAAAACGAGTGCAAAACGTTGAAGAATCAGTTAACTAACAGCGATCACCTCTGAACTCTGTATTCCCCAATCCCCCCCCCTTCTACCTCCAACCTTCTATATACCCCCTACTCCATCTCCACACGCCCTGCTTGCTGCAAGGTATACGCCGTCAATGGGTCAATATCTCTCACCAACTCACAAACTTGATTAATCGCTTCAACCGATGAGCTACCTTTGCGGTAGCTTAAATAGATCGGGCGATACCAATCTTCGCTGTTTTCTACACGATACAGTTGGCCGGTGTCTAAGAAAGGTTTGACCATGGAATAAGGTAAGTAAGCACTTCCTTGCTTATCGAGGATGAAATCTAAAGCGATCCGCGCGGTTGAGGTTCTCAGCAAGGGTGGTGCCGCTTTGCCGTGGCGCTCTACATGCTCTGAGCCAAACTTGGTGCCCCAGTCTACGTAGACATAACCATTTTCAAATACGGTCTCTACGCTTTGCGGCGAAGTTGAAACCATCACAAGCACTAGATCTGCTACTTTCTTACATTCGAGCTCATCGGCTTTGATCTGATCAAACGCAAACGCCATGTCTAGAGTGCGCTCAAGCAAGTGGCGGTTGAGCGCTTCACGATTGAGCACTTCTGCCATAAAACCATAGCCAGAAAAGGATTCTGTCACTACGCTCAAACAGTTCTGTAGATAGGCATCCCAAATATTGGGTGTACCCCCCATTGTTAGCTGTAGCGCTTGACCACTCTCCAAAGACAACTCCAGCTTTGCCTGCTGTAGGGTCGAAACCATGACCTCTGCGTAGCCAATTAGGCGCTCACCTGCCGATGTCAGCTTGATATTGTTGCGATCACGAGTGAAAAGCTGGGTATCAAAATAGTTTTCTAACTGCTTAATACGCGCACTCACAGCCGCCTGAGTGATATAGAGGTTTTCAGATGCTTTACCAAAATGTTTGGTGCGAGCCACCTCTAAGAAGGTGCGGAAGACTTTTACATCCATTTATTTTTCCTGCAATACAAATGACATCTTATTCAAACAGATTATACAACCATAACGATGGAACAAGATTCAAAAATGTTATGACCGAAGTCCGAGATATGCTTATCGTCACGATAAATATCTTTTGATTCTCTTTCCAGTAGTTTACGAATATGTTTGCGTAACACCACAGCATCAACCGATGTTGTCAGGTGTCATAATTAACTGCGAATTTAACACGCACCCTGAATTTTATATCGAGGTCATTATGTCTGAAACTCACTTTCGCTACGGCAGAAAACGTTTTTATGACAACACCAAGTTCCCACGCGGTTTTGCTAAGTCAGGCGACTTTACGCTAGCAGAAGAGGAACTATTGATTCAATTCGGCGACACCATGCTTGGCTTAGAGCTGGGTGAACTTTCACCAGAGAACAGCGAAGAGAAGCATTTTTTGAAAGTGCTGGCTAACCCGCTAAAAGCGAAATCAAAGCTCGAGCGTACTTGGCTGAAATACACTCAATTGGCTCGTGGCCGCAAACGTTTTCATACCCTTAATGGTTCACGCCGTACCTCAGCTGCCGACAGCTTAGAAGAGTTCGATGCGGTTTTAGAAGACGATTAATTTAGCTTCGAGACAGCTTTTAAAACGAATAACATTTTTTAATTTGTGCTCCGCGAGATCACCAAGGATACGATCCACCAGTGAGCGGAGCACTTTTTCATACCTACTTCGCCAACAGCGCTACTTTCTTCAAAAAGCTCTCTTTAAGATGGGCTTGATCATAATCCATATGATAAGTGTTGTGGAAACCGATACTCAGCTCCACGCCATTACCGCGCAAATAGATGTTGTACCCATCATAGTCAGCAATCGCTTCGACACCCTCATAGATCATGCCATGCTCTGTTGGCGTGCCATTCGCCATAATTCGCTCATAAGCATGTAAGATTTTGGTTGAATCGAGTTCATTTTTCATCGTTCTACCTCCGAGCTGCACTCGGTTATGCACCTTATATAAGTATGGACGATATTCTGTCGTAAGGTGTGAAGCTGGCCAGGTTTTACTCTATGCTTAATCGAGCGCTTGGCTGGCGCTCTATTTACCCACCTTGCTCTCCGTTCTGCTCACATGTCATTAATTTAATATTCGTTAAAAGACAAATAGAAACATTTGCTTACACTCACAAACGCCAACTATAGTTATTGAACACTACACAGAGGTGTTTGTACTCAAGATACATAGCCCTCAACCTGATTAGCGCATTTGCCCAAATTAAAAAGGTTGTCATGAAAAAAAATCGTCTATTAGTGCTGTACGCGCATCCGGCTCAACACCGCTCCGAAGCCAACCGCCCGCTGTTTAACCTAGCGCAGAAAATGGCTGGAGTAACTACAGTTGATATGTACGCAGAATATCCCAAATTCAATATCAACATCGACCTTGAGCAGCAGCGCCTGCTTGACCATGATGTGATCATTTTTCAGTTCCCACTCTACTGGTATTCAACGCCAGCAATCTTAAAAGAGTGGCAGGATCTGGTGCTTGAATATGGTTTTGCCTACGGTACAGATGGGACAGCCTTAAAAGATAAGCTCTTTGTTTGCGCGTTAACCGCGGGAGGTAAACACGAGGCTTATCATGCCGATGGTTATAATCACTTTACCATCCGTGAGCTGTTGCAACCGCTTGAACAGATGGCACGCTTAACCCACATGCGCTATCTACCGCCACTTGCTCTTTTTGGCTCTCGAACCGCACTTGAAGAGAAGCGCGTAGAAAAACACACACTGCTTTACGGCAAAATGCTAAACGCCTTGCTGCTCGACCAAGTATCACCTGACAGCACAGAGAACCTAGAAACACTCAATGAGTTCATCAACCAACTGGATGAGGAGAAATCGGCATGACCGGACTGTTTTTACAAGCCTTTATCTACCTCGTTGCCGCCGTTATTGCGGTGCCTATCGCCAAAAGGCTCGGCCTCGGCTCAGTATTGGGTTATCTGATTGCAGGTGTGGTCATTGGCCCTGTGATTGGTCTGGTTGGTGAAGAAACCACAACCATTCAGCATTTTGCTGAGTTTGGTGTGGTAATGATGCTGTTTTTAGTCGGCCTTGAGCTTGAGCCCAAAATGCTATGGGCCATGCGTAATCGATTAATTGGTCTTGGCGGCCTGCAAGTAGGCGGTACAACCGCGGCGGTCACAGGTATTGCGATGGCGCTAGGCCAACCTTGGACCATCGCGTTAACCATCGGTCTTATCTTTGCCCTCTCCTCCACAGCGATCGTATTGCAAACCTTCAATGAAAAAGGTCTAACCAAAACAGAAGGTGGTAAAAATGCCTTCTCGGTTCTGCTGTTTCAAGATATCGCCGTGATCCCAATGTTGGCGTTTATCCCACTACTTGCACTTCCCGAACTGATTGAAGCGGCACAATCAGCCGCCAGTCACGCCGCCGAGCATCATGAAGAGATCTCTTTAGTCGCAGACTTACCAGGCTGGGCTTACGGGATTGTTATCATCGCCTCTATCGTGATCGTTGTGGTGGGTGGTCACTTCCTCAGTCGACCGCTGTTTCGCTTTGTCGCCGACTCTGGGCTGCGTGAAATCTTCACTGCGACCGCATTAATGCTTGTGATTGGCATTGCGGCCTTAATGAGCTTAGTTGGGCTGTCTCCCGCTTTAGGGACATTCCTTGCAGGTGTGGTGCTGGCCAACAGTGAGTTTCGTCATGAGCTGGAATCAAACATCGAGCCCTTCAAAGGGCTGTTACTTGGCTTGTTCTTCATCACTGTCGGCGCAGGCATCGATTTCTCCATCTTATTTGGTGAGTTCGTTACCATCATGTCACTCACGATTGGTGTCATGGTGCTAAAAGCCTTAGTTTTGTTTGCTTTAGCCCTCATTTTCCGCATCAAAGACAGTAATCGCTGGCTGTTTACCCTGAGCTTGGCACAGGCTGGTGAGTTTGGTTTTGTTCTTTTAAGCTTCTCACTACAAAACCACGTTATCCCATTTGAGCTGGCACAAACTCTGTCGCTGGTTGTCGCGCTCTCTATGTTCTTAACCCCTGGTCTGTTTATTTTGTTTGATAAAGTGATTCTGCCAAGATTTGAGCAAGAGTCGAACGAACAAGAAGCCGACACCATTGATGAACAAGGTACGGTCATTATTGCGGGCATTGGCCGCTTCGGTCAGATCGTTAACCGCCTGTTGATCTCTAACGGCGTTAACACTGTGGTGCTTGATCATGAAGCAGGACAAGTGCAAAACATGCGCGATATCGGAACCAAGACCTTCTATGGCGATGCCACTCGCCCTGACTTGCTCCATACAGCAGGCATCGAACACGCCAAAGCGCTAGTAGTCGCTATCGATGATCGCGAACGTGCGATTGAGTTGGTGGAGTATGTCAAACATACCTACCCTGCGGTGACGGTTATCGCTCGTGCCTTCGACCGTGGTCATGGCTATCAACTGAAACAAGCGGGCGCAGATATTGTTGAGTCAGAAACTTATCACTCTGCCCTTGAAGTTGGGGGTAAGGCACTCCATGTATTAGGCTTTCATCCTTTTGGTGTTGAACGCAGAAAGTCCACTTACCAGCGCGTTGAAGACAAGAAATTCGAGACTCTTTACCAAGCGTGGAAGGGAGGTTCGGAAGGAGAACGTTACGACAACAACTATCGTGACCTCTTCATTCAATCTGAGAAACATCTTGTGGATGAAATGGCGCGCTATTTGAGTGACAAACACTCTCATACTGAGCGTGGCTGGACGCCTCCACCAAAAGGTTATGCTGATCAATTTGATGACGCCACTGATGACCAAAAATAACCAGAAAAACCTCGCCAAACAGCTGTTCAAGATGACTTGGCCGATGCTGTTTGGCGTTTTATCGCTTATGAGCTTTCAGCTTATTGACAGTGCCTTTATCGGTCAACTGGGGGTTTTACCGCTGGCTGCACAAGGTTTCACCTTGCCGATACAGATGATTGTCATTGGTCTACAAGTCGGTCTAGGTATCGCTACCACTGCGGTGATCTCAACCGCGCTGGGGGCGAGTCAAACACGATATGCCCAACAACTCGGTGGGTTAATTATTGTTTTAGGGAGTGTGGGGATCGCCTTATTTGGCGTGATTGCCTATCTGTTGCGTGCGCCTATTCTCGCAGCGCTGAGCGCGCCTGAAGACATTATGCCAATCATTGATAGCTATTGGATTTGGTGGCTGATCAGCTCGTGGACTGGTGCAGTGCTGTATTTTCTCTATAGCCTCTGCCGCGCGAATGGCAACACCTTGCTACCTGGTTCGATGATGATGGTGACAAGTCTACTTAACCTTGTTCTTGACCCTATTTTCATTTTCACCCTCGATATGGGCATCAATGGCGCTGCAATTGCCACGATTATCGCCTTTGGTATTGGCATCTTAATCGTGGCGCCAAAAGTGGTGGCAAAAGAGTGGATGTGCTTCAAATGGGCAGACCTCGATATTGGCAAGAGTATTCGCTCGCTAACCAACATCATGGGACCTGCGATGATCAGCCAATTGCTACCGCCCCTCTCTTCGATGCTCGCCACCAAACTGCTTGCTGGCTTTGGCACCGCTGCGGTCGCCGCATGGGCTCTCGGCTCGCGCTACGAGTTTTTCGCTATCGTGGTGGTGTTAGCACTCACTATGTCTATGCCCCCTATGATTGGGCGCATGCGCGGCGCTAAGAACTACCAAGATATACGCACACTCACCGCCATCGCGGCTAAGTTTATCTTGGTTTTTCAGCTTTTTATTGCTGTCATCACCTATTTCACCGCCGCACCATTGGCTGATTTGATGACCAGCAACGAAGGCAATGTTGAACAAATTCTTATCTGGCATCTGACCATTGTGCCATTAAGCCTTGGCCCTTTAGGGGTTTGCATGCTCATGGTATCTAGCGCCAATGCGATTGGTCGTTCCTACCGCGCCTTGAGTATCTCTGCTCTGCGTCTGTTCGCTTTCTTTCTGCCTTGTTTGTGGATAGGCGCGCAAATCGGTGGCATTGAAGGGCTATTCTATGGTGCGTTCGTTGGTAACGTGTTTGCAGGGATAGCCGCTTGGGTGATGTATCAAAAAGCGCTAACTGAGCTCGAAAACGCCACCTCCAAAGCGTAATTATGATTCAACTCAAATGGCCTCTATTTATGAGGCCATTACCATTTTTTATGTGCTCTTTTCGATATCTTACAGCCTGCTGTAATTGTGATTCATTTCACCCATACAAAATGCCAAATCGTGCACACCATCAATACAAAGCTCAATAACAAAAACCGTGTCATCGCTATAATTTAGGCGCATTCCAAACCGTTATTTTCAGGAGCTTCCATGTCTTTGCCTTTCCTCTATCATGGACAAACCCACGAATGGGTCAGCCTTAATCAGCGCACACTTACCCTCACTCTCGTGACCGATAAAACGACGCCTTTTTCTCAGGTTTTAATCCGCCACGAACCCGATAACGAAGAACACTTTTCGCCAATGACACTCTCGAAAGAGACCGAGCACCTGCGTTATTGGCAAGGGAGTTTTGAGCTGCGCCACGACCAGCCACTCAACACCTATACCTTTAAACTCATCACTGACAATCAGCAGTTTTGGCTCAGTGGCTATGGCATTACCAAGCGCATGCCAGGGCTTGAAAAACACTTCAAAACCAACCCTGAACATCAGCCGCCAAGCTGGGTGAAAGAGCAGATTTTCTATCAAGTATTCCCGGATCGTTTTGCCAATGGGAAACCAGAAATCAGCACTCAAAGCGATGAATACAAAATTGCCGATGAGAGCAAAACCGTTGTTGCAAAAGAGTGGGGGGAGCCCGTTGACGGCCATGGAGGCAATGGTGGATATGAGTTCTACGGTGGCGACCTTTACGGCGTTAAGAGCAAACTCGATTATCTTCAGGAGTTAGGGATTACGACCCTATACCTTAACCCTATTTTCGCGGCACCAAGTAATCACCGTTATGACACGATGGATTATTACAATATCGATTCTCACCTTGCCACCAATGAGGATTTTGCCGAGCTGTGTGATGACGTCCACCAGCGTGGGATGAAAGTAGTATTAGATGCCGTGTTTAACCACACCTCCACAGAGCACCCTTGGTTTAACCGTTTGGGCTGGCATCAAGAGAGTGGCGCATACCAATCTGCCCAATCACAATACCGCGACTACTACTTCTTTGAAGGTGAAACGGAGCAATACATTGGTTGGAAAGGGGTAAGCAGCCTACCTGTGCTGAACTTTGAGAATCAACAAGTGCGTGAGGCTATCTATCAATCTGATGACGCCATCATCAAACACTGGCTTAAAGCGCCCTACAACATCGATGGCTGGCGCTTTGATGTGATTCATATGCTAGGAGAAGGAGACGGCGCAAAGAACAACGCGCACTATGTCAAAGCGTTTCGCGAATCCGCTAAAGAGGTCAATCCGGATAGCTATATCTTAGGTGAACACTTCTTTGAAGCGACCTCATGGCTGCAAGGTGAGCAAGAAGATGGCTCGATGAACTATTATGGTTTCGCACACCCACTGCGCGCTTTGCTTGCGAATAAAGACATTGCGTTAGACCCGATTAGCATCGATATGTTGGAGTTTCGTGATTGGCTAGCAGAGGCGCGCGCCAAAGTGCCGTGGGACAATCAACTGGCACAACTCAACCAGTTAGACAGTCACGATACACCGCGTTTTTTCACCTTGCTGAATGAGAATGAAGCGCTGTTTAAAATTGCGGCCACCTTCCTGTTCACCTATGTCGGTACGCCTTGTCTCTATTACGGCACTGAAATTGGTATGGCAGGCGGTTCAGACCCAGATAATCGCCGCTGTATGGAGTGGGATCGCGTTAAAGACTCTGAGTTTTTACCCTTCTTTAAAGAGCTGATTCAGCTGCGTAAAAGCCACCTTGCGCTACAGCACGGCAGTTTGCTAGAGCTGTATTGTGATGAAGCGTGTTTTGTCTTTGCGCGTCAGTTTGAGGAGGATGTGGTGATTGTGGGGATGAATTTAACAGATGATGAGAAAATCGTGAAACTGCCTAAAGAGTATGTTGAGTTACTTGATTTGTCAGCCTGCGAGTTCGTGTTACTAGGAAAACAGACGCTGATCGTCTAGCCGTAAACAGATATGAAGGCTCAAGCCTGAGCCTTCATATCTTGTGCGTTAATTGGCGATTAAGAATCTCCCCTCAAATGGTGCGAGTTCAATCTCGAAAACACCGTTACTTAGCGCAATTGATTCGTTCGACAACAGATCTTTCAAAGTTCCTTCAATGCCAAGTTCATCCTGCGAGTATCTCAACGACTGATGCGATTCACCAATGTTCAAAGCAAACACAATTTGCTCATCACCCGACTGTTTCGTATCAACATATATATCGCCATTCGAAGTAATATTCGTTCTAACTCCCTGATAAAGCGCTGGGTAGTCTTCACGCAGATTCATTAACGTTGACACGTACTCTTTGAGATCAGCCTGATTGGCATCTAACGTTGCCGTTACTCCCTCTATTTTTGCGCTGCTTCTGGCAACGTGATCATCACAAACACCTCTTATTGCACAAGTATTATTGTCTTCCTTGGCGGCAAAATCATCGACTTGATCGCCTATCTCATCGCCATAGTAAAGCGTAATTGGTCCTGTATAAGCAGCTTGGAAAGCAAACGCGGCTTTATGGCGCAGCCAGTACTCTTCATCGTTTGGCTGAGCAATGTCACCACGCTGAAGAAGATCGCCAAATCTGACTAGATCATGATTGCCAATCATTAAATTGGGTTGCGCGTGAGAAGGATACGCTTGGTGAGTCGTAAAACCGTTATCTAACCAATCGGCCGCTCTATCGCCATCACTGTTTTCATTGACAGCCAGTGTCTCTACGATGCGGTAACGCATGGGAAAATCAAAAGCAGAACACAGTGCAGGATTTTGTGTTGAGCCATACCCAGTTTCAGCAATGTAATCTTCACCATTCCAAATCTCTGCCACCATATACCCTAGTGGATTGACTTCTTG
Organism: Vibrio agarivorans; assembly: GCF_030409635.1. Taxonomy (NCBI): domain Bacteria; kingdom Pseudomonadati; phylum Pseudomonadota; class Gammaproteobacteria; order Vibrionales; family Vibrionaceae; genus Vibrio; species Vibrio agarivorans. Next base: position 223,846 of record NZ_JAUFQF010000002.1, read on the forward strand.
GTCTTCACTGTTGGTGTACGTTACGCTTTGTGAGGCTTCATCTACGGCTTTACGAATTTGTGTCCAGGCTTCTGTTGGGACTTGATAGGCTTGGTCTAATCGCCAGCCATCGATTTTAAGCTCGTTAATCCAATAGGTTGCGACCTCTTGATAAAACTCGAGGCTTTGTGGGTAATCAACCGGATTACTCGGCCCCGAAGGGGTTAAGCCAGATGGTGAGTGTTCAATTAAACCATCTTTATGATGCCCAAAAACCCCGTCAAAAAAGACATATAACCCTCGTCGATGTGCCTCATCGACCAGTTCACGGGCTGTTTCAAGATCGCCAAAACGAGGGTCGACGGAAAAATAGTCGGTTGCAAAATACCCTGTCGCATCCAATCTGTCAGCCCAGTGATCTTGGCCATCGATAGCTTCAGAGTGAAATATAGGCGTTAACCAGATCGCATTCACACCCAGAGATTCAATATACTCTAAAGAATCGATAATCCCTTGAAGATCGCCTTTATGGTGACTAGTACCGTAACCTGTTCCATGACCAATACTATCGTCACCATTGACGAAACTCTCCACCATGATTTGATAGGTTCTTAGTTGGTTACTGTTTTCAGCAACTTGTGAGGAGCACTGATAAGCATCAACGGGAGTCTCTCCTCCTGAACCACCTTCGCCACCAGAAGAGCCGCCACATGCTTGCAGTGCGCCAACAATGGCAACTGCCAATAGTGATTGGGTTATTTTTTTACTCATGAAAACTCCTTTTTTGAATAAAAAAAGGGAAGCATCTAGGCTTCCCAAATATCTTATTAGATAAGACTATAAAATGAATTATTTGCTGTTTACGGCTTTAACGAAGGCTTCTTGTGCGCCTTCTACATTGAGAGCTTTTGCTTCATCTAGTAGAGCTAAAGCCTTGTCTAACATGCCTGCATTAACGGCATTCTCAATACTAGTAATATAAAACTGCTGTTGTTCCACTGACAATGTCGTCTCATTTGACTCAATAACTGCAATTGTCGGAACGCTAGCTTTACTATTTAATTGAGCTTGACTCTCACGCTGTTCAAGCTCGCGCTTGAATTCCTCATGTGCAGTGTCAGAGCTACCCACCACAACTGCAGAATCCTCAATAAGAATCGCATCATCGACAGTAGCAACAATCGTCATTTCTCCATACGGAGAGTGAGGGATCACAGGGTTTGGTACATCCGGTGGATAATTACCACGAGCAATTGCGTCAAGTTTAACCGGGTGTAACACCTCGGACTCACCACTAATGAGCTCTGGCGTAGTGTAAATCAGTAACTTTACTTTCTGCTTACCTACAGGCTGTAAAGTAACTTCTGACACCAACCGATCACCTTCCAAGCCATAAGCATGCTTGTACTCAAAATCATCTGTGCCAAAAGCCTTTAAAATTTGGTTTTGTTCATTTAGAAGAAGCGCATTAGGATAGAACACGGACTTTTTAAAGTGGCTAACGATTTGTAAGTCAAGCTCCTTACCTTGTGTGTCTATATTAAACGCTGCTATGTAGCTCTTTCCTTCTGGAAGAACTAATTTTTGGTTTGATTCATCTATTGAGAAGTTAATACGCTTTGTTGGTTCAACTTCTAACCACTTAACTTGAGAGTAGTTTTCCGCAACTCGCTCAACGTTCGTTGAATCAAAAACAACCGTTTCTGTTGTCGTACAACCCAGCAAAGCCATGCTGATCGCGCAACCTAAGACTAATTGTTTCATTCGCACCTCATTCTCTGATGAAAAAAGCCGACTTAACATAAGTCGGCTTGATTTATGGACTTATAAAATTTAGGAGCTTAGCTTACCACCAAGCCTCTGCTTGAATACCTACGCTGAACTCAGTGTCGTTATTAGTACCAAACGCGTTGTCATCTTCATGATCCATGAAGTATGAACCGTAGATACGAATTTCAGGACGAGCCCAGAAGCTTGAACCCGCAGACCATGCTTGAGCAACAGTTAGCTTAGAACCAGCTGAGTCTTCTGTTGTACCACTTTGCTTAACTTCGTCAGCGTAGTAACCCGCTTCAAAGATAGTCTTCATGTGATCATCCCATTTGTACACTGGACGAACAACTGCATTGTACGCTGTGATATCACCGTCGGCAGTATCTGATGCTTGTGAATACATTACAGTGTGACCAACTTCCCAAGATTCGCCGAAGCCAGTTACACCCCAGTTGATGATACGGAAACCGTCTGCATCGTTGTTATCTTCACCACGATTGTACCAACCGCCACCACCGTATGTAGCCATTTGCTTACCGTACGCTTTAGTACCGTACTGTAGAACTGTTTGGTTGAAACCGTTTGATAGGCCTTGACCAATAACAGCTGTTAGCAATAGACCGTCGTCAGCACCAAGTTTCTGGTCTTGCATTTCATTAGCAAAATCGTACGCAAGAGCAAGTTCTAGATTTGCACCATCCCAAAGGTCAATACCAGCATAACGTGCATCAAATGTATAACCATTTACTTTTCCACCTTCAAAGTCCTCAGCATCATCATGCATGATTGCAAGTGATAGTTTACCTGGACCAACTGATAGGTTTTCAATACCACCGCCAGCACCGCCAGATGTATCTAGGAAGTAGAAGTCAGTGATGTGAATATCTTTACGTTGGTAGTAACGTTGACCAGCCCATAGAACCGCATCTTTATCGCTAAACAGACCCTTAGCTTGTACGTTCATAACACGTAGAGCAGGTTCAGTACCTTCCCAGTTATTGTTACCGTTTTGACCGTAAGCAACTAGAGACTCAAGTTTAAAACTAACGTCACCTTGATTGTAAAGCTCCGCATTAAGGCCAAGCTCTGCATATAGGTCTTTCTCATTACCTAGACGACCAACTTTTGCTTTGTTGTACTCAACGTTCTCACCATTATCACCACTTAGACCAACACCAGCACGCATGTAACCGTGGAAATCAACAGCAGCAGCAGAAGCGCCAGCAGATAGCGTCATAGCAACAGCAGCAGCAATTACACTTACTTTTTTCATTATTAACTCCGTTTAGGTTTTTTATTCTTTTCCTCTCTTATCACCCTAAAAGGCAGAAATAGGGACAACAGAAAAGAGAGGTAAGATGGGATTGCACTCTTTGGTGCTTTCCCCGTTTTGTTTCAACGGTGTCTAGATTAAGCGAGTTGGGTAAGGTTGACGTCCTCCACCCCCATTTAATTTAGGGGGGATGAGAAAGGAGGAGAAAAAGGGGCGTACGCCTTTATTTTCGGTTAGATCACACAATTTAGGGGGAGGAGGAGAGGCATTGATCACAAGTTCAATTTGAAAGTGTTAGCTTGCTCAAATTTTCAAAAAGATGACAAAGTAAAAACGAAATAAAAAAATAGTAAATTTTTATCAGAATGTGGCTCTTGCATTTATTCGGACAAAGTTTTCTACTATTAGTTCACACGGATGAACAAAAAAACGACGATAAAATGAACAATAATCGACCTATACCACTACAACTCGGTGCGACACTTGATGATTCTGGATGCCTGTTTGCTATCCACGCGCCGCACCAGCCTTATTTAAAGCTCGCGCTATTCAGTGAAAACAACACTTACGAAACCTATCCACTCGAAATCGACTGCTTGGGTGTGCAATCTGCTTATGTTAAAGGCGTCAAAGCAGGCCAACGCTATGGCTATATTGGTCGTGTTGACGGCAAGCCTCACTTTCTCTCAGACCCTTATGCAAAGGCACTTGATGGACAAGCTATTTACCCACGCCCGTTTGATTCAGAAAATAGCTTCTATTTACCCAAGTGCCTGGTGGTTGATGATAGCTTTGATTGGCAGCAAACCGACCATCCTTATATTCCGCGCGAAGAGACCATACTGTTTGAAACGCATGTAAAGGGTCTGACGAAACGTAATGCGTTTGTTGATGAACAAGATCAAGGCACCTACCTTGGTTTGATTAATCCAACCATGTTGGAGTTCTATAAAAAGCAGAATATCAACACTATTCAGCTGCTTCCTATTGCCGCCTGTCTCGATGAGCCTCACCTTGAGCCATTAGATAAAGTTAATTACTGGGGTTATAACCCTTACATTTTCATGGCACCAGACCCACGTTTTGCCCGTCAAGATGCCGTAACAGAGCTAAAAACAGCAGTGCGTGAACTGCATCGCAATGGGATTGAGGTGATTTTAGATGTGGTTTATAACCACACGGCAGAAGGTGGTGATGGCGGTGCGGTGCTCAACCTGAAGGCGCTCGATCCTCGCTACTATTTAATGCATGACCATCACTTTGTGAACTACACAGGGTGTGGCAACACGGTGGATCTTGATTACCAACCGTCATTGAACTTAGTGATGGATACCCTACGCTATTGGGTGACAGAGTATAAGATCGACGGCTTCCGCTTTGATCTTGCTGCAACACTAGGACGTAACGGCGATCAATTTAATAAAAGAGCCGCTTTTTTCCGCGCTGTCGCGCAAGATCCTGTACTAAGCAAGATCAAATTGATCGCCGAACCTTGGGATATCGGTCCGAATGGCTATCAAGTCGGTCAGTTCCCACTCGGTTGGAATGAGTGTAATGATAAGCTGCGTGACATTACGCGTAGTTTCTGGCGTGGTGATCACGGCTACCTGAAAGAGTTTGCCACGCGATTAATGGGTTCACGTGACTTATACAGCGCCGCAAATTGGCCATATAACATGACCGTGAACTATATTACCTACCACGATGGTTTCACCATGCAGGACTTAGTGTCTTATAAACATAAGCACAACAAAGCGAACGGTGAAAATAACCGTGATGGCCACGGTGACAACCGCTCTGAAAACTACGGTGTTGAAGGCCCAACCGAAAATCACACCATTAATGAGCTACGTGAGAAGCAAAAGCGTAACTTCATGACCAGTGTGCTGTTTGCCTTTGGTATTCCTCACATCTTGACCGCAGATGTCCTATCCCATACCCAGCAAGGCAACAATAATGCCTATTGCCAAGACAACAACATTAGTTGGCTAGATTGGCAGATGAATGAGCGTAAAAACGCATTTAAAGATTGGTTGGCTAAAATGCTTCAAGCGCGCCTGACCTACATGGTGCCGTTTGTTAAAGCGTTCAGTGGCCCAACTCGCAATCTTAACCGTGTCTATTGGCGTCGGGTAGATGGCGGTGCGATGTCGCATGATGATTGGAATCAACTGCGCTCAGTCGCAATGCACATGGGTATTGGCCAAGATGGCAATGAGTTGTTCTATTGTATTAACCAAACCAACGCGCCGGCTCGTTTCTCTTTACCAGATGACAGAGCGCAGACATGGAAAATGATCTGTAACACCGACTCTCACGAGCTGCACCGCAGTGTAGATGAAAAGCAGGTGTTAGTTGAACCTTGCTCGATTGCTATTTTCCACTACCAAGCCAATTGATCATTCTGAGCTTGATCCCAGGGCAGCACTCGCTGCCCTTTGTTTTGCCTCTCCGTCAATAATTCCTATTTTTTAACAAATTAACCTAGCTAATTTGGCTTGCGCACAAAGTGTGATCTAGTTAACATCTAAAAACTAATAAAACTAAATAGCTGTAACAAAAATAAGACATGCGCAGAAAGTGCTACATTTTACTCCGTCGCTGTCTTAAATCTGCAGAGCAACAACGTCAAATAGAGCAAGGAATGGCTTTACCTAAAATACTGATAAAAACCCTACCGCCAAGTCTATTTTTACTTAGCGCAGGGCTACTTTACTCCGCCTTTCAACAAGTGCAGTTAACGGAACATCAAGCACAAATTGAGTCGAAACGAAACCTGCAAATCGCAGAGCAGATTGTTGACTCACTGCTCAACGCAGCCGTCAGTAAAATCTTTCAGCTTGAACAAGCGCAGCAAACACAATCCCTTGGTGAAATCGCTCAATCTATTTTAGATAAGCATGTTGCCTATAGTGACATCATGTCAGTCGATAGCAGTCGCGGTGATTACTTCTCGTTTACTGATCAGAAACGTTATGCTTTGCCTAACGCTGAACTGACTTGGCGACCAATCAACGATCTAGCGAAACAATTTTGGTTTTCGTCGATTTATAAAAATCATCAAGACCGCTGGGTGTTTGCACTGAAACATCAAAAATCGCACTCAAGCGAAGAGTTTTGGATTCAGTTTGATCTTCAGATCACCTCTTCACGACTTGAAGCGTTAAAAACTCTGTCTAACGGCTATTTGTTTATTGTCGAGCAGCAAAGTGGTTTGATCGTGATTCATCCCGACTTACAACGCATTGGCACGCCATCGGTCAGCTATCAATCGGGTATTGCCCAGCGTGTTCTTAAAGGGGAACGTTCTGGTGAGCACGAGTACTATTACAAAACCCAGTTTAAAGTGAGTCAGTTTGATCTTGATGACGACACTGGTTGGGTTTATGTCTCAGGCACTGACCGTAAAGAGATCTTAGCCGCCTCGCACCAGTTCGCGATAGCGGGCGTAATCCTGTTGGTGATTATCTTTTCTGCGGTGATTAGAAGCTATCTTTTAAACCAACTGAACTCAGCGCTCAAGGCACTTGCGCAGCAAGAGGATTTGAACCAGTTCAAACAAGCATTAAAAGCCATTTTTGATCGCTTCTTTTACCATCGAGGGTTAACCTTCTGCGTGTATGACGCCCACCACCATCAGTTTCAAACCCTCGACTATCACGGTAACTTACAAAACGTGGTAGAAGACCCAAACTTGGCCAAGGTGCTTGTTGAGCGCCCGGTGCGTTTCTTAACGCAAAAGTCGGCCGATAAGGTCGCTAAAACCCTAAAACTGCGCCACAGACACTACTGTATTCCGCTAAAAACCAATGAGGGGCTGTTGGGTGTGGTCTATCTGCAAACCGCATTGCCTGTCCCGTATGCGCTGCTGTGTGCGATACAAACATACAGCGAAGTGGCTCTGGCCAACCTGCTGCTATCACAGCGGTTGAAAAGCAAAGATGTTATGACTCAGCTCGACAATAAGCTGACCATTCGTGAAAAGATCAATGAACACCTCACCTTGCCTCACACCTATTTTGCCATGTTAGACATTGATCATTTTAAACAGATCAACGACAACTTTGGCCATCAATGTGGGGATAAGGTCATCATTCAAGCGGCACTATTGATGGAAAAGTGCTTCCCGAAACCGGGTGCCATCAGTATCGCGCGTTACGGCGGTGAAGAGTTTTGTATTCTCTTTCGTGCCAACAATGAAAATGACGCCTACGACCAGTGCGAACTGCTCAGACAGCGTATCGAAAACTCGCCATTGCCCTTCAATCAACATCAAGTACGTTATACCGTCAGTATCGGCATCACCCAAATCCGCGACAGCCAACACATCACCATTGGCCGAGCAGACAAAGCTCTCTACCAAGCCAAAGGTTTAGGTCGTAATCAGGTGGTTTTGAACACCTTTGAATAACCACAACTAACCCACCTCAAGAGAGTCACCACACCGGCTCTCTTGAATTCCAACCTTCTACCTTGTACCTTCTCTATTATTTCTCACCACCCCAGCCACAACACAATTCTCCCCCAACATTCGCCCTCCTCTATTAACAACAGGTATACTGTCAACAAACCCAACATTAAGCACTCTCTATGATCAATCGCACTTGGCTTAGCACATTCAAAACACTGGTCGAAGTTGGCCACTTTACTCAAACAGCGGAAAAGCTGTTTATGACTCAACCTGGGGTCAGTCAACATGTGCGTAAACTCGAGCAAGCGTGTGGGCATGCGCTGTTGACTCGTTATCAAAAACGTTTTGATCTCACCGAGCAGGGGCAGTTAATGTATCAATATGCCTGCCAGATTGAACAACAAGAGAGTGACCTAGCAGAAGCGATGCAGTTGGACTCACCGCACATTGGTGAATGTAAACTGGCGTGTTCAGGCGCTATCGCTCTTTATCTATATCCAAAGCTACTTGAGTTACAAAAGCAGTACCCACGCTTGCAACTGCCGGTAGAGGCTGCGCCGAACACAAGTATTCTGACTCATGTTCATGAAGGGAAAATTGATTTAGGCATTGTGACTACCATCGATCACCCTGAACTCTACAATATAGATCCCCTGGGTGATGAAGAACTATGCCTGATTTTGCCCAAAGACTATGCTGGCAAGACGCTCGATTTTGATGGGTTAAATGCGTTGGGGTTAATTGGTCACCCAGATGCGCAGCGCTATCTTAATCTTTACTTCTCTCGTTGCGGCGAGCCAGCTCTTGAGCAGCTCAACGCAGAGACGTTTTATCGCTCTGGGTACATGAATCAAATTCATCAGATTTTGTTGCCTGTCGCTCAAGGTTTAGGCTTTACCATTTTGGCGCAAGCCGCAGTTGAAAGCTGCGCTTTCAAAGACGAGCTGGTGGTCTATCAACCGAAGACGCCAGTGAAGCTACCCCTATCACTCATCCATAAGGCGCAAAGACACCTACCCGCACGCAAGGCGCTGATCAAAGAGTATATCCTTGAGCAGTTTTGACAGCTTTTACAATGTAAATTACTAGCGACGTAAGCAGGATGTGCAGCCTCTACAAGCTGAGCGTGTCTGAGTATCGAGTTGACCACGATGGATTTTACAAAAGGCTGTGCGTAGAGCGCGACGCGCAGCAAACCAATCTTCAGGCTTTTGCAGCAAAAGATAGCCATTAAAGCGTTTAAGAATGGCACTTTGATTCTGATAGAGAAATTGTCGATTGACCTCTACCTCGAAATACTCAAACAGAGCTTCGATGTTAGGGAGGGAGGCAAGTTGACGTTGCAGTTCAGGGAAGCTCATTTGACCTTAATCTCGACGATTGAGCGGTGATTTTACCTCAATATCTACGAAAATGTATGCACTCGATGTAACTGTTGCACAAAATGCCTCTCTTTTGAGAATGATAAATCGGAATTTTTATCCTTTTTGCGCGCAGTATTTGACACTGATTTTTGCTCACATATACCTACTAATGTGACCTTAATCACACATACTGTACCCCCAATTTATTGAAGCCTTGCTTCAAACGATAAGGATAACAAGATGAAAATCATACTCACTATGCTGCTACTCGCTGTATCAACCCTCTCATTTGCTTCTTCTATGGCAGGCAGAGGCTCGACCGGCATTCCTACCGTACCTTGCTATGTGTCGGGAGAATTTATTGGCACTATGCCTATTACAGAGTGCGAGCGCAAAGAAGGTTCCGTATATAAAAATAAATAACGGCAGCTAGCGACAGAGAAGCTGAAAGCCTCTCTGTCGCCCAACTTACTATTGCTCTCTATGACTGAGGAAGAAATACTTCAGCCAGCATACATCGCACACTCCCCCCGCCAATGGTTTCAATCGTAGAGACATCAAAGGCAAGCAACTTGCCATGTGTAGAGAGTTGAGATTTCTGCACTGACGTAAATGCATCATAAGCACTTTGCGACATCGCAATACACTTCTCTCCGCGAGCGTTCTCTAACTGAAGAAGGTTGCCACAAAACTGACTCATCTGCTGTTGAGTGATTGAGATAACCTGCTTGGTTTTTGCTAACGACTTCAGCACCATGCGACGCTCAAACTCAGGGATCACTTCATCACAGATAACCGCAAAGCTTTCACCCACCGACATCATCACATTGGTGTGGTAGATACTTGAACCAGAAGATAGCTCAGTAGAGAACGCGACAACCTCATAGCCTTGACTTAGCGCATAGCTATCAAGCACCTCTCGGTCACACCGTTGTGATAAGGCGGCATAGATGCATTTGCCCAGATGATCCATCACCATCACACCCGTGCTTTCCAAATATTGCTTTCGCGGCAACCAATGAGTGAGATCCTCAACATGAGTCGCCTTGCGACCTTGCAGCTCCAGCGTGCTAAGCAGCGCATCAACGCGGACTTCTGATTGACGATTTTTACACGCCATAGGAAAGGTGGCGATGTGGCCGTTTGGCTGCGTGTTGAACCAATTATTGGGAAAGACAGCATCCGGTGTCGCGCTATCAGCCAGTGGATAATCAAACTCTATGACTTGGACACCATTGGCTCGTAGGCCAGTAACCATGGTGCGATATTCCCTCATCACTCGTTCAGTGACCTGTTCTGGCGTTAATGTCACTGCAATTTGAAATTCGTTGTCTGATGCCGTTTCCTGATTAAACTGAAACTCTTTTGGCGGCACCATCACCACACAATTGGCATTTTGACGAGAATCGATGGCTGAAACAGCCGATTGGTTTACACGCATAATCCATCCCACTATTTTTGCGAGTCAGTTCGCTTTCCTTGCTATTGGCCAATTGTAAACAGCTTGTTGTGGCTGAATTTTCCGAGTTAAATGAATAATAGGTTTGAATTCAGTAATTTTTACTGCATTTCAATGAAAATTCAGTAAACATTTTTGCGAAAATACCTCTATGTCCTATCTTCATCGGTGGCCTTGAGGTCTAACCTAAGCCTCTACCCTATAGTGGGTTAGTCATCAATGGATTATGGGTATATGATGATGGTAACGGTCTAAGAACCTGAAGTTGCTATAGGAATTAACCATAGACTCAACCCTGCCAGTACTAAGGCATTCCCCTACGTTCCTGTGAGCCGCTTCTTTGTTATCCCCTTGCTAGGAAGCAATATGTTTAAAAAGTTTGAAAGCTTTACCCAACCTTTTCCCGATGACTCCCCTCAGCCGCCACCAAATGGTATTTTCGCGTTTTGTCGCCACTATACGCGCGGATTCGAAGTCCCTTTACTATTGATGTCACTGATGTCGCTCGTTGTGGCTGTGGTTGAAGTCTCTCTATTTGGCGCGATGGGTAACTTAGTCGATTGGTTATCCAACAGTGATCCTGCCACTTTCTGGCAAGAAAACGGATCGCAACTGATCGGGTATTCAGTGCTGTTACTAGTAGTGATGCCTATTTTAGTGGTGATCTATTCGTTGTTGGTCCATCAAACGCTACTCGGTAACTACCCAATGTCGATTCGTTGGCTAGCTCACCGTTATCTGCTTAAGCAAAGCGTGACATTTTACCAAGATGACTTTGCAGGGCGTGTGGCAACTAAAGTGATGCAAACCTCGCTCGCCGTGCGTGAAACCGTTATGAAGACAATGGATGTATTCGTCTATGTGAGTGTGTATTTCACTTCAATTGTTGTCTTATTGGCTCAAGCTGATGTTCGACTGATGATCCCTATGCTGCTTTGGCTGGCTTCGTACATCTCAATTCAGCTTTACTATGTCCCCAAACTCAAGAAAGTCGCTTCTGATCAAGCAGATGCTCGCTCGACGATGACCGGGCGTATTGTCGACAGCTATACCAATATCGCGACAGTTAAACTATTTTCTCATACCGACCGAGAGACCGAGTATGCCCAAAAAGGGATGCAAGGCTTCTTGAAAACTGTTTATCAACAAATGCGCCTAGTCACAGGCTTTGACGTGCTGGTGGAGCTGACTAATTATCTGTTGGTGTTTTCTATCGGTGCGATTTCGATTTACTTGTGGATGAATAATGCCATTACCGTCGGCTCGATTGCGATTGCCATCGCTCTTGCGCTTCGGATCAACGGCATGTCAAAGTGGATCATGTGGGAGGTAAGCTCGCTATTTGAAAATATGGGTACAGTTGTTGATGGGATGAAAACCCTCTCTAAGCCGATCGCAATTGAAGACAAACCAAATGCGCAGCCTCTTTCGGTTGAACGTGGCGAAATTACCTTTGATAACGTGAGCTTTCACTATGGCGAAAACAAGGGCGTGATCAATCACCTTAACCTTGCCATTAAGCCTGGTGAAAAAGTTGGCTTGGTAGGGCGTTCCGGCGCGGGTAAATCAACCTTAGTCAACTTATTGCTGCGCTTTCATGATGTTGAAGCTGGTCAAATAAAGATTGATGGCCAAGCGATCACCGAGGTCACGCAAGACTCGCTGCGTGCCAACATTGGTATGGTGACACAAGACACTTCCCTACTGCACCGTTCTATTCGCGATAATATTTTATACAGTAACCCAGCAGCGAGCGAAGAAGACCTGTTTAATGCTACCCAACAAGCGCACGCCGATGAGTTTATCCAAACCTTAACAGACCCGTTTGGCAATGTGGGTTATGACGCGCAAGTCGGTGAACGAGGTGTCAAACTCTCTGGAGGTCAACGACAACGTATTGCCATTTCGCGTGTTCTCTTGAAAAACGCACCGATACTGGTACTTGATGAAGCGACCTCCGCCCTTGACTCTGAAGTGGAAGCCGCCATTCAAGAAAGTTTAGACGAACTAATGGTGGGTAAAACAGTGATAGCCATCGCTCACCGACTGTCCACCATCGCTGCGATGGACCGACTTATCGTGCTCGATAAAGGCGAAATTGTTGAACAAGGCTCTCACCAAGAGCTACTCAAACACGGTGGAATCTATGCTCATCTCTGGGCACATCAAACGGGTGGCTTTATCGGAACGGATGAAGAGGACAAAGATGCCCTTCAAGGCTAAAAGATTCACTCCGCTTGAATGCTCGTTGCGATAGCTTTTTCGCAAGAAATTGAGGCAAAAAATACAAAAGGGCCTTTCCAGTCAAATGGAAAGGCCCTTTTTACAGTGTAAATGCAAGAAGTGTAATCTTAGCTATTGGTTTGAGGTGTATGGCGCTTTGATGATCACTTTAAGGCTATCCCCCGCTTCGATGTCATCGACAGAGGCCAAGCCATTAAGAATCTCAACACCTTTGGTCTGCATTGGAGAATCAACACGCTTTAAGAGTTGTGAGATATTCTCGCCTTGTTGAACTTTGACAATCATCATCTCTCGCTGCTTGATGGATTGACGCTGTTTATCGGTGATCGGTTTAAAGCTCAAGGCACTCTCGCCTGTGGCAACGACCGTATCCGACTGGCTAACACTCATGATTTGGTAAGTCAGCTCGTCGACATCTAACCAATACTGATCAAGGAAAACTGGCTTGCCTTCTTTCTGATCTCTCACTTGCGCGTGATAAGTTTGCGTTCCCCAGTCGTTCTTATACTGAGAGATTTCAACTTTATAATCAAAACGCTGCTGCATGTATTGAGAAAACTGCTGAGACACCTGCTCGGCGTTGTAATCAGCGTTGACTAACGTCAGCGCGACCATTCCGGTTTGTGCCTTGTTGGCCGCTGCCACCGCATTCGGCTGATTGACTTTTTGCCACTCAGCTGGAAAGTGCATACTAAAGCCCAACTGCGGATGCAAATAGTCATCTTCGACGAACACACCTTTATCAGGGTTACTACCTAACAGCAGCCCATCAAGCTCCTGAACAAACTCACCGTCAGCAGGCGGAGCGAATGCATTGGAGAACTGTGTCGCCCATTGGTTCACGTGTTCTACGCGCTCTGGGGTGTACGGGTGGCTATCAAAATAACTTTTTTGTGCCTGCTGCTGAGTAGTAAACTCGACCGCTTCATTGAGGCGAGTCAAAATGACCCCCATCGCATACGGATTATACCCCGCCTTCACTGCCAGTCTGACACCCAACTCATCGGATTGCGTTTCATGACCTCGGCTATAACTCGCCATAAATAGGCCGCTGCCGACAGCCAAAGGTGCGTTAATCAACGCCCCGAGATCTTCACTGATGACACTACCGACGATATTGCCCGGCACCTGAGTTAAACCCGGAAGAATGCTACGCTTCATCTGCTTTACGGAGTGACGCTCAGTGACGTGAATAATCTCGTGTGCTAATACACAGGCCAATTCATCTTCGTTATTCATCAAAGCGAGTAATCCACGAGAAATGTAGATATACCCGCCCGGCAGTGCAAAGGCATTCGGTGTTGTGTCATCAACAATATGAAAAGAGAACTCGAACTCGGGATTCTCAAGTTGAGCCACTAGACGTTGCCCGACTTGATCGACATACTCATCTAACTGATGTTTTTGGTAGAGCCCCATTTGTGCTTCAACCATTTTAGAGTTCTGTTCGCCAACTGACTTATCATACTCAGGGCTAACGCTACACCCAGAGACAATTCCCGCACCAACAATTGCGACCGCTATTTTATTGTTCATTGTTATTCCATTTACTAACGTTGTTGCTCAGCCTTGAGTCTCATCTCAATTCACCGGGCTGATTATTGTTGTTTGAACCAAACCGAGTTTTCTTGGTCTCACTACTGTAGCAGCTCTTGCTACCGTTCATGTTTGTTTCTCTAATCTGTCACAGAATTGTCAATTTGGCGAGTGAATATAGAGACTCGACCGAGGTCGATAGTTAACTCTTTCAATTGAGAAAAGAGAAACGTATATAGCGAAAACGTGAACTAAATCGCGGAAACATCCTTCGATTACGATTAAATTCGAAGAGTAAATAAATTAGGTGCCAAAAATAATAAAAGGCATCAACCCTATGTCAGGAGGACATGATGAAGAAAATGAGACGCGCACAACTGCATCGCATTCGTATTCAATACTGGAAAGACTGCACTAAAGAGAGCAGCAACAATAAGAAATAGTCATTTCTTAACCCAACAAAAAACGCCCATTAGGGCGTTTTTTAGTTTCTGTGTGACTCGTTCTTGATTAAGCCGTTATATCGCTTCACTAAACGGAGAAGTGCGCTTAATTTTGTATTGGTTGAAGCTGAATATACTCGCGCCATGTTCCTTTGAGGTTGTCACCTTCTCGTCACCAAACTGAATCGTGACATGAGAGTAAACCTTTCCCTTAACCTCAACGGTATTATTCTCGAGCTTGTCTTCAAACTCTAGCTGGTGCAAGTCCAATGCGTTCTTAGCTGCGACCAGATTGTTATCTATCTCATTTTTAAACTGCTGTAATTCACGCTCTGCTTGTTCGGTTCTCTCAGCTTTTGGGATCTTCTTAAAGGCCATCTCTTTGCGAATCACTTCCATGGTTCGCTCTTGAGCCAATTTGTAGTTTGCTTTTAACGTTTCTGTCTGCTCTTTCTGCTGCTGAAAATTACTAAAGGCCATGATGTGAGTCGCGGTATTCCCCTCAACACCTAAGTTAACGCAAGTCAGTTTGTTGCCAATGTTCAACACACCGCCACCGACCGTACCTTGACGCTCTGTTCTATCCACCACAAGCAAATCATTGCCAGTCTGTATATCACTGTTTAAGCAGTGGATCTGTAATGAAATATCTTGAGCAGCTTTGACTTGGCAAAACTGAGCATAGTGGGCGGTAACAGAACCGCCACAAGACACACGACAACTTTTCTCTTCGCCTTCAGAAACATTATGCCCAATGATGCCTTTAGCGATCGTAATATCTCCCCCGGCACGGATGTTAGCTGATTCAACAAATCCACCAACGATGAGGTTGCCGGTCACATCGACCTGCATATCAGATTCTATGTTACCCGATACGATCACGCTGCCGTTAAACTGAACATGCCCAGACTCGACACCAATTGTCGCAACCTTCATGACATCATCAACTTCAACCGTGGTATCACGAATCAATGGTAAACCAGCTTTAGTGGCGACCAACACCTCCGGGTGATTTTTGCTAAACTGTGAGCCTTTACTCTCTTTTAGCTCGGTATTTTTACCTGGTTTTGGTTGGATTATATCGCCTAAAACCGTAATGCCTGGGCGACCGGCCGTTGCAGGTTCTCGCTTCATTAGTGGCTGCCCCACCTCAACAGTCAGAGCAACACCTCGGTCAAGCATATCGATTTTTCCAAGGTTCTCCTGCTCTGGCGTCTTTTTACTACTGCGCTGAATCAAGGAAATGAACTTGGCGTCTTTACCATGAATCGGTAAACGCCCCTGCGCGATAGGCTGAGTCACTTGCTCTCCGGGTTTCAACTGAGCACTCTTTAGCAGTAACTTCTTGAGCGCCGTTTTATTGATCCCTTTCTTAACGCCAGCAAACTGAATCACTTCAATCATTTTCTGTGGTGTTAGAGCCTCACCGCCGTAAGCTCCAGTACAAATCAAACTCGCGATTTGACAGTCTTGGGTAAAAGAAACCTCAAGCGTAGCATCAACACGCTGAGCAATTGAGATTCCAGCGCGAGCTTCCTTCTTGTCTTCTTTAGCGAAGTTGATAAAACTCTGCACGCCAGCTTCATCAATGCGCAAACTCGCGGCATCAATTTGGCTAAGCGCATCGTCTAAACCTTGCTGGCTAAAACTCGCTGGCACTCCCATTGAATCATCGGGAAGCATAGCGATAACTTGTGTCTTGTCATCTGACCAACTGAGAAAATCTGTCCACATACAACTGAGCAATATCATTCTATTTAGTACTTAGATATTAATCATTTATCGGGATGATATACATATTACTAATACAAAAGTCAGCGCTGCGTCACGCGTTGACGGGAGATTGGCGGTTTGGTTTAGGGAGGGGGGTTGAGGGATTTACAGTGTAAAGGGGGAAGGTTGAAGGTTGAAGGTTGAAGGTTGAAGGTTGAAGGTTGAAGGTTGAAGGTTGAAGGTTGAAAAAGATAGTCGTCGAAATAATTGTAGTGACAATAGATCACAAAAATATTTTAGAGGCAATTATGTCAATCACCTCTGTCCTTCAACCTCTTACCTATTATTGATCAAATTGAAAACTTGAAGCCTCTGAATTTACACTGTAAACCCCCACCACGTTTACACTGTAAATCACAGCACTGCTCTAACTCACTTGAAGCAGTTGTAGTACATCTTGGCGAATCTGCTTATCAAACTGTTTGCGACCAGTCAGCGAGAACCGTTGACAACATACTTCCACAGGTAAACGGCAGAGTATGTGCAGCAACAATAAATCTGAGCACGCCTGGCGTTGTTGTTTAGTCAGCGACGACAACCAGTCGTGCAGAACAAACGCACACGATTCGATGTTGCTTCCACCATTGGCGAAGTTGGTAACAAGTTGACGATCTGTAGCAACCGTGCTGTGCTTAGTTAGCGGCATGAGTTCACGAATCAGATCGGGAGCAAGATACTCACCTCGGTCAAGCATCCAATCAGGGGCTTGTCTTGGATAGTAATCCGTTCTGATAGCAGACGACAAAGACAATGCTCTGGCCATAATTAAAGAATAGGTACCACTTGCGGCATCTCTGGCGCTGCCTAGCTTTAATGGCTGAAACTGATTAGCCTGCCAAAAACGTACTAACTCGTTAGTCATACCAAAGCTGGTGGTGAGAGCCCCAGCTTCAGTTATCTGGCTTAATTGTTCGATCATCAAAGAGCCCAACCCCCTTCCCTGCCACTGCGGCTGAACAGCAATTCGCATCACTCGTTCACTCATGTGCAAGCCAAACTCATGCATACCTAGGTGCGTAATCAAAGAGGCACACACTAACTGACCTTTTGGCCGTCGACGGCCGAGGGCAATATCTGTAATCAACTCCTCACTCAACTCTCCTTCTTTGACCGTTAATAGACAACCCACCAGTTGTTGCTTGTTGTGCAATGTATAGAGTTGACTCTGTTTATCGCCAAGCAAGCTAAACAAGTCGTTCGGTGTCGTTTGGTAATGAGCATTGACTAACAAAGCAAACGCCTGACGTAACAAGTGCTTGTTCGCGAGCAGTTCAGTTGGCGAGTGTGACGAGAAGAGTAAATCATCAGGGCAGGTATCTGAGTCGACGTCGACTTGTTGTGACTCAGCATCCAATAGAAAACTAGCAAAAGCCCAAGATTCTAATGGGTCATTGCACTGCCACCGAATAGGCTGGGTAAGATGCATTTGACGCATGCCACTGCGCGTTTTTTTAAGCCAATCGACAAACTTAAGTGTGAAGCCTCTACCTGAGCCCTCATAACCATGAACGGTACTAGAGAAAGCAAGGCGGTGAAATCTCGTAACCATAGCCTCAAGCAGCGGCAAGGGAATTGCGGCAGCCTCATCGACCATGACAAAATCAAATTCTTTGCTAGTCCGCAGAAGCTCATCTGGAGCGATGAATTCTAGTGAGGAAGCACCGAACTCAAGTCGACCTTTGTTTTCGGCGGTTATATCGAGTTGCTGCTGAGCATGTGAAAACACTGGCTGAACTGATTTCAATTGCGGTGCTGTCACTGCTATACGGATTTGACGAGAAGCCATTAATCTCGCAGCCGCAATACCTAATGCGCTGCTTTTGCCACGACCTCGGTCAGCAGTAAGGACAAATGGACGTTTGCGATGACCTTCTACAACATTAACTAAGCGCTCAATCGCCTCATTTTGTTCCTCAAACATTGAAGCTGTGCTATCGCTACTATCGACTTGATAGTGTGGTAGAGAACAGGGTTGCGACTCATCGAGGACGATTAGTTGATTTAAACATTGAGCTAACCATTGCTGCGCTGGATTTGTTTGATCGCTTTGCCAAGGCCTGACTATCAGCACTCCCCCACCAACAAGAGCGCCTAATGCGGCAGTGAAACTATTGGCATCAAAGCCAGAAGAAAAGTCGACGACAAGAAGGTCGAGCTCTTGTCCCAGCAACTGCTCGCCTTTTTTGAAATGAATGCAGCGATGTGCCTCATCCCCTACTCCGCCAAGAAATGCGATACGTGGAGAGGAAAAATAGTCACTAAATGACTGCACCACCCGATCAGCCCATACCACTGAACCACAAAGATAGAAACCTAGGCGATGATGAGCAGTTTCAAGTTGAGCCATGAGTGTCGCGACAGGTAAATCAGATTTAGACATGGAATAGCAAAGCCTCAAATAACTTAAGCAAAGTTTACCTTAAGCAAGGCACAAAAAAAGCCGCTTTCGCGGCTTTCTTTATCAATCACTCAAATTAGAACTTACTCTCGATAAAAGCGAGGATATCATTCAGCGTGTCATCATCGACTTTCTTCATATTCAAAGACACAGCGTTGCCCTTACGTGAATATGAGACCTTACCTTTAACCAGATCCACCTTCTTGCTGCCAGGCTTTTGTGTCGGGTTCAGATCAGCAATCCACGCCTCAATCGTCTCAGAGACCTCTTTTGTTAAGCGCGCCACGCCTTGTGCTTCACTGCGTTGCCAAACTTGTTGGCCATCAGCATGACACTTGTCGAGCAATTGCTGCTGTTTTTCGCCACTCATTTCGTTGTATTGCTTGTGAAGCTTAACAATAGTTGGGCGGCCAAGCTCGGCTACATTTGGATATGCTTGTAGCAATTCGAGAGGCAAATCAGCGGCTTTTAATGCACCACTGACTAACGCTTCACTGCACTGGAAAATTTTCGCAAGCGCTTTTTGGTCTTCCGCTTCACCGCTTTGCAGTTTCGCTTGCATCTCTTTACCCTTTTCATACAAAGAGAGTGGCTTGTGCGCGTTAGCCACATCAGACAAGAACTTTGCGTGATGCTCATTGATGCCTTCAGCGACGTAAACTAAGAACTCTTTGCCTGCCAGAATACACGACATGCGACGGCGACTACCATCAAGCACCTCGATTTTTCCGTCTTCGTTACGTCGACCAACGGCTGGGTATTGCTGTCCACGTTCACGCAAAGTCGTCAGCACATCAGAAAGCGCGTGTTCGTTAAGGAACGATTGTTCACGCGCATTTTCGCTAAACACAACCGTTTGAGTTTCTACTTGATCAGCAGGAATACGCATCAACTCAAATGACACCAGCTCTTCGCCAGCAACAGAGAGTTCGATGACTTGTGCTTGTTCTTTCGCGGCCGCTTGCGCTTCTTGTGGTGTTGTTGCTCGGCGTTTATTCGCTTTACCGAACAATTTTGCATTGAGATCTGAAGTTTTAATTGCCATGTTTCATTACCCCTTGTTCAGTGAAGACCAGTGACCGTGAAGAACACGCTCGAGCTCTAATGCGCTCTTTTGAACCGCATCTTGAGCAACCGCAAGTGTTTTCTTACCACCTTCAAAATCGCCGGTTGTTAAATCAAAGACCGTACTATACGTATCAGCACAGGTTTCAAAGGCGCGGCTGCGTGGGATGGTGGCCATCATCACCTGATCACCAAGCAGATAGTTCATCTCGGTAAGCACAGAAACCTGCTTCTTGTTATCGTCTTCAAACATGGTTGGCATAAGACGAACAAACTCAAGGCCATTCCAATCTTCAGGGAACATCTCATAGACCGTAGGAAGATGCTGGAAGAAGTTCACCGTCGATGCCCAGTCAAGACGCTTTGCGGCACAAGGAATCAACAATGCGTTTGAGGCATACATCGCATTCCATACTAGCGGGTCAACGTGTGGACCAGTATCAATCATGATGACATCAAAATCGTCAGCAATCTTATCGATCAGCTTCTCTTTTAGCAGTTTAACGATATCCAAAGACTGGTTTTGAGACAGACTTTGCCACGCCTCAGCATTAAACATCGCATCTTCAGGGAATGCCGAAACCGTCTTTAAGTTTGGATATTGTGTTGGCAACAATACTGATTTACGTAAAAATTCGATATCAACTTCTGTCTCTTCAGGGACGTTATCCAACATGATATCAACTGCAGAATAGATATTGTCGTGTTCCGCAACACTAATTTCTGGATTAAGGAACAGTCGCAGTGAGCCTTGTGGGTCCAAGTCAATAAGACAGATGCGGTAGCGCTTATCTAAATTCAGCGCCAAGCACGCAGCCAAATGAACCGCTGTCATTGACTTGCCTGTACCACCCTTCTGGTTTTGAACGTTGATAATCCAAGGCTTGTTATCCTGGCTTTTCTTACGTTCATGAAACTTAGCGACACCGGCAGCATCCATCAGCATATGTGCTTCTTGGAGAGAGATAGAATAGTGATTTGCATTGTTTTTCGTGAACTGATGACCGTCAGCTTCTAGCTTAGAAATCGCATCGTCCAGTTTGCGTCGGGTTAAGCCAGAGCGCGTTTCCATCAATGCCTTTGACATCGGAGGAAAATGATCGTCACTACGCTCTTCCAAAATTATCTCAATACGATCTGCCTGAACCTGTTGGGTTTGTTCAGCCAGTTCATACAAATTCTCGATCGTTTGTTCTCTTTTCATCGCCAAGCTTCCGTAAGATTATACTTTGCCTATTGTACAGCGAAATAGAATACAATCAATTAAAAGGTGTACAAATTGATTGTGGCAGAAATCACATTAATTTAATGTCACATTGGTTTAATTATGAACACGATGATTTTTTCAGCTCAAAATATAATTTTTCAATCGGTTTTTTATCGATACTCAATCCTCAAAACACAACTACTTTTAAAATGTTACAGCATCACTTATTTACAATGTAAACGACTCATGTAAGCATTAACCTTCGGAACGATTCCAATCAACCGCTAAATTACGGCGCTTGCACTTTTGACTCTGTTTGATTAACGATTTGGATAATCACTTAGCGCTCATTACAAACAAACGGGTCTCTAACATGACCATCACGCGTAGCTTCTACACCCAAAACGCTTCACGCCAAAAAATAATCCCTGCGGTAATATTAGTTTTAGCGGGAGTGCCTATCTATATTTAGCACTGAAAGGAACGGTGAATCACACCGAAGCCTCTGAAAGCATGATCAAGGAGTTACCTTGATCATGCTTTCGTTCAAAAATCTATATGATGGAACAATGATCAAGGGAGTTGAGCCGCACAATGTCAATCTAGCTAACATCCTTAAAGGGTTTAAATTATCCCATGATCACGATCTTCTAACGGATCAATGATCAAGGGTAGAATCACTCTCGGAAGCATGTAAATCTCTGGCCAAATTACGGAAGAATGCTTGTCAATACTGGGTTTGTTTGAAAAACGCGTCCAATCCAAAGCAATAATGGCAATCGAAGTGGTTGAGGAAGCATAACATCGCATACCTTGATCATGTTTTCGAGAAGCTCAGCGGCACTGTTGAAGCTCAGTACACATGTAAGCGTGATCCACATGGGAACAGTTCGGTTGTTAAAAGGGAAAAAATAGCTCTATCTTACGTGCCTTGATCATCGTTTCGTGGTTATGAAAAGAGATCCGGTGCAAAAATATCACTACTATTGCTCTTTTTTAAATCACCAATGCCAAACAATTGACTTATTGGCGACCGACCTCTGTGGATAACTTGTGAAACAATGATGATCATGCTTTCTATACTCATTGATCATGTTTCCTGTGGCATCATGATCATGCTTGCGTCTACGTTTGATCATCGTTGCGGGTGGGTGATGATCACGCTTTCAGGGAATACTTGATCATAGTTCCGAAAGGTGATTGAACAATGTCGCTTAAAATCAATACCTTACAACAGAAAAAACAGCCAGATCATAAGATCATATTAATCAATATATATCAAAGGTATCAAAAAGATCAGTTTATAAAACAACAAGATTTTTCTTTATTTATGATCCAAATTTCTTTATCCTCACGGAACTATGGCAAACTTACGGATAAAGATAGTCTGATACTATGAGCACTGACGATAAAATATTGATCAAACTCCCGCGCACGCACAAAGGTGGTCACCTTTTTCAAGTATCAGAATCCGCCATTGAATGGATCGAACAATACCCACACTTTAAAGGTGTCACCAAAAGTATTGTTGAACTTCTTAATCTCATCGCGCTCCAGGGGATGCGCAGCAAAGATGGCTATGTTTCTACAACTGAACTTATCGATGCGACTGAAGGCGTGTTAACAAGAGCGGCAATACAACAACGCCTTCGTGCTGCAGTGAGCATAGGTTTATTTACTCAACATCGAGTCAAATTCGAAGAAGGCTTAGCGGGTAAAACAATGCTGCATCGCTTTGTGAACCCCAACTTACTGATATCAGCGCTTGGCAGTACAAGCTTGGTGACTGAAACCGCAAAACAAACAGAAAAACAGAAGCGCTCGAAAGCGTTGGCCCAAACGCAAGTTAATCGTCGGTTACTCACCGAACATGGACTCAATACGCCACCAGCCATGAAAGATGAGGCAGACCAATTTGTGGTATCACCAACCAATTGGGCCGGCATCATTGATCAAGCGTTAGCTCCACCACGTACACGCAAAAACTACCAAAAATCGATGGTTTCGATCTCTGGTACTCGCGCTGTGATCGAGACACGATCATCAAAAAATATCATGACGGTTGATGATCTCATGACCTTGTTTGCGTTGTTTACGTTGACGGTTCAGTATCATGATCACCACCGCGAGGCATATCAACTACATGGCGTTGCAGCCCCAAACAAAACACCGCTCTACATTACGGATATTCTCTCGTTGCGCGGCAAAAAAGACAGTGGACCAGCGCGCGACTCTATTCGTGACAGTATCGATCGTATTGAATTTACCGACTTTCAATTGCATGAGCTTACTGGCCGTTGGTTAAGTGAAAACATGCCCGAGGGCTTTAAAAGTGACCGCTTCCGCTTCCTTGCTCGAACCATAACCGCGTCAGAAGAAGCACCAACGGAAAATGCGGATGGTGAGATTCGTATCAAGCCGAACTTATATATTTTGGTTTGGGAGCCGTCGTTTTACGAAGAGCTCATGACCCGAGATTATTTCTTCTTGTTCCCACCAGAAGTGCTGAAACAGCATACCTTGGTGTTTCAGTTATACTCCTACTTCCGCAGCCGCATGTCCCGTCGTCATACCGACACCATGCTTTTGAGTGAGCTCAATCAGAAGTTGGCGCGCAATATTGAGTGGCGCCGGTTCTCAATGGATTTGATCCGTGAACTTAAGAAGTTGTCAAAAGGGGAGGGGAGCGACGATCATTTCTTAGTGAATTTGTGGGGTTACCATCTGACGATCGAGACGATCAATGAAAACGACAAGGTGATCGACTATCAAGTCGATATTAAATGTGATGTCGAAGAAGTATTGAGATTCTGTCGTGCCCGCACCACCAATGCAGGGAAGCGTAATATGGCGCCAACTCTGCCTAACCCGCTACGCAACGAAATGGTGACGAAGCAACAGTTGGATGAGCTTTCAACCGTGATTGATGGTGAGTTTGAGCCGATTCAACGAAAAACAGGCGCAAGCAAGGGCAAATTGGGGCGACGTGTTAAGCAGCGTAAGCACCTTGTGGAGATCAATGCTGACGAGATCACCATTACCTTAACTAAATATACCTCTCAGGAAGCGCTAGAACGCAGTATAGCAGCGTTATCGGCTATGACAGGTCATTCACCCTCTTCGATCAAAGAAGAGTGTCAGGGGCTCATAGAGAAGCTCGATTGGTTAAAGGTAAAAGATCAGGTATTGCCGTATGAAACGCTGAGTCAGCTCGTTGAGCTCTACAACAAACAATCTGACGCTAAGCACCTGACGATTGAACGCTTGATTGCTGGTCTTGCTGTGCGACGTAAGGTATGTAAGCAAGTATTGGATGGCCACCTCGATGAAGCCGTGTTCCGAGCGCTAGACGAGATGTCAGCCTAGATGTTTGTTTGCGAGAAGCAACGTTTAAGAGAACAACGCCGTTGGTATGAATCAAAGAGTGTGACAAGTGTAACAGCGTTTAATGTTTGAAATGACTGTTTACACTTGGCGATAAAAACAACCGTTTTCGTGCATTTCTCTGACATTTAACTGACATTACGACACCGGCTGCCTCCTAGTATAGAAAGCGAATAGACAACCTTTTGTCCTTTCTGATGAAATTAGATTGGCTCATATTGTTACATTCATTCTGAATAGTTCGCGAGTTCTTAGGAGCTCGCATTTTTTTGTCTCGTGTTTTCCCTCCCCATGGCATTCCTGCCACTTTGCTGTAATTGTTATTACTCTTGTTGTGCCTTCGTAGATTCAATGACGAGATCGTATTCTCCTTGATCATGCTTTCGTTATTTTGTGACTTACCTTGATCATCTTTCCGAACGAGAGTTAACGCACCGCTAGTCGAGGGTGAATATGCGTAGTAGTTCGTAGTGAGTAGAGAGCGCGATTTGAAGGCGTTGGAGCGAGAAAATGTGACACAGCGCTGATGATAAAACAAACAGCGTATTTTCGTAAATGTAATCGTGAAATTGACCCAACGCAAAGCAATATTGAGTGAATTGTCAGTTGAGTTTTGGAAGCGTAATCTCAGTCACAGAAAGAGAGAGAAAATCTTAACAAGGGAATCGTCATTTGCTACTGATTAGGTGTTGAAACATGGTTTTATCAGGAGGAAACAATGTCCATTAATTCTATTGACCATGATGAAATGTCAACCATCACTCATAAATGGGATCACGACAACATGCCTGACGATGTTCAGCCAACCAAGCAGGTGAAATGTGCGGAAGCTCGTCGTCGTATCGAAATGCTCAAGGAAATTAGAGAGAGCGGCCTCACAATGGAAGAGGCGAGAGAGTTAGGTTTGATCCATTAATCTTTCGAGGGTGGCGTTCACGTCACCCTTATTGTTTTTGTAGTGCCCCTTCAGTAATCGCTGTATGGAGACTACCGCCTAGATTTCAAACTCACACCTTTGGTTCACTTCCGTGTATACTGTGTGCCTTATGTACCAACTTGTCAGTGCGAGTAACCCGAAATGTCTCATAATTTGTCACTTTTAGACGCCAGCGCAAAAAATGTTATTGAGCTGGACAAGCAAGCTTCGTTTATCGTTTGGAAAGTCAAAAATGGCAAAGGAACCTTCGAGGAAGTTCAAAACCAGTTGGACAAATTGACCGATCCTGCAGAGCAAGAGACGTTTCAAGCATCAGTGATGAAATATCGTCAGATGATGGGTCTGTAAGGGTTGTTATTGGTCAAAGAACACCGAACTAAACGGTTTAGTTAATTGAAAAGGGCAATGGTTTTGCTAAAATCTTTGCCGTTAAAAATCGAAACACTAGAGAGAACATCCCGATGGGAAGAAGTTTTGAAGTGCGCAAAGCCTCAATGGCGAAAACTGCAGGCGCAAAAATTAAAGTTTATTCTAAGTACGGTAAAGAGATTTACGTTTGTGCAAAAAATGGCGGTTCTGATCCTGATATGAACCTATCGCTTAAGCACCTAATTGCAAAGGCGAAGAAAGACCAAGTTCCAGCACACGTTATTGATAAGGCACTAGACAAAGCGAGCGGTGGCGGTGGT
This sequence comes from Vibrio agarivorans, assembly GCF_030409635.1. Lineage (NCBI taxonomy): Bacteria > Pseudomonadati > Pseudomonadota > Gammaproteobacteria > Vibrionales > Vibrionaceae > Vibrio > Vibrio agarivorans. The sequence continues at coordinate 249,781 of NZ_JAUFQF010000002.1, forward strand.
GAAGATTACCAACCAGCGCGCTACGAAGGCTTTGGCCCAGGTGGCACTAGCGTGATCGTTGACTGTCTGACTGATAACGGCAACCGTACATTCCAAGATGTTCGCCAATGCTTTGTAAAAACAGGCGCGAAAATTGGTGTAGAAGGTTCGGTTTCTCACATGTTTGCTCACCAAGCGGTATTCCAGTTTAAGGGCGAAGATGATGAAGTGGTACTTGAAGCTCTGATGATGGAAGACGTTGATGTGACTGACGTTGAGCTAGAAGACGGTGTGATCACTGTGTTCGCTCCAACCACAGAGTTCTTCAAAACTAAAACTGCACTGAACGCGGCATTCCCAGATGTGACTCTTGATGTCGAAGAGATCACGTTTGTTCCTCAGACTCACACGCCAGTAGCTGGTGAAGATGCTGAGAAGTTCCAGAAGTTCCTGGACATGCTTGACGACTGTGATGACGTTCAACAGGTTTATCATAACGCTGAGCTTTAATCATTGCGGGCTGTCTTTGACAGTGAATCGCGTATGATAAGTTAATCTGGTATCAAAAATGCCCGCACAAGCGCCTTGCTTGTGCGGGCATTTTATTATGCGTCTCTTGACCAATAATATCTCAACAGTGCGTCTAGGCAGTGACATCGCTGCTCAATAGCGCTAACGTGTTGTAAACAAATCGACGATGAAAGGATTGGCAATGAAAGTTACTTTTCTTGGCTTAGGTGTCATGGGATTCCCTATGGCAGGGCACCTCACCAAAGCGGGCTTTGATGTGACAGTATTTAACCGCACTCACGCAAAAGCAGTTGCGTGGGGAGAAGCATTTTCTGGCCACGTGGCCTCAACGGTACAAGAGGCAGTGTGTGAAGCCGACGTGGTGTTGCTGTGTGTCGGCAATGACGATGATGTTCGTAGCATGACCACAAGTAAAAGTGGGGCGCTTCACTCCATGAAAGCGGGGGCAATTCTTGTTGATCATACAACGACGTCTGCCAGCCTAGCGGAAGAGCTCTCACAAGCGGCTCAGAGCCATTCTATTCGATTTATGGATGCACCAGTCTCAGGAGGCCAAGCCGGTGCGGAGAATGGCGTTCTGACGATTATGTGTGGTGGCGACCAAGCGTTGTTTGATGAACTGCAACCGGTTTTTTCTGCTTACGGTAAGTCGTCGGTGTTGATGGGTGCGGTAGGGCAGGGACAGCGCGCCAAGATGGTCAATCAAATTTGTATTGGTGGTGTATTATCTGGCTTGTCGGAAGGGCTTTTGTTAGCGGAAAAATCAGGTTTAGATATCGCGACTGTCGTTGACTGCTTAAAGCATGGCGCGGCGGGCTCTTGGCAAATGGAGAATCGCGGTGTCACCATGTCGCAAGATAAGTTCGATTTTGGCTTTGCGATTGATTGGATGATCAAAGATCTTGGTTTTTGTCTTGATGAAGCAGAGCGCCAAGGCGTCACATTACCTCTGACGGAAAAAGTGATTGCGCAGTATCGTCAGCTGAGTTCGCAAGGTGACAACCGAATGGATACATCGGTATTAATTCGCGCATTGCGCCAAGAGCAGTAAACAGTTTTACACTGTAAATGTGAGAAGCCTAAACAAGCTGAACCAAAGCGACTTTGACTTAGTCTTCAGCGTTTTGGGTCTTTCATGATCTCATCTTAAAAATGAACGAAAAAAAGAGCGCCAGCGAGTAACGCAGGCGCTCTTTCTATTTTTCGCTTCGCTATCTCTAATAGCCCATTAACTGCAGTAGGTTTTCTGCCGTGCGGATTGCCTCTTTGCGGTTGGCGATGTTGAGCTTTTGATACAAGTTGCGAATATGGGTTTTAATCGTTGTACCTGCGACATCCAGCTCTTGCGCAATCTGCTCGTTACTAAACCCAGAGTAGATCAGGCCAAGTACTTGCCACTCTCGCTGCGTGAGAGGGCTGGTGCGCACTAGTTCAGGAATATTTGGGTGATTGACCAGCTTCTCAACAAACTCTTCATCAAAGTGTACTGAGCGACTGCGCTGCGTGGTTGAGATGTCTTTCATCAGCTGCTGCGCTCGGTGACGCTCAAGATCCCCAAGTTCGGTCTTGTGGGTCAGTTTTTCAAGCAGGTGGCCAATTTTGCTGCCATCAACAAGGAAGTTACCCAAAATACCGGTTTGGTTGGTCATCTCTAAGGCGTACTTGAGCTTCGCTCGTGCTTCATCGTCTTCACCTTTGCTCGCAAGCAAAATAGTTTCGACAATTAGGTTACGGTTCGTATCCGTCACTAGCTGATGCTTATCTGCCTCTTGCTGCAGGAAGCTAAGCGTCTCTTGTGCTTGCTCAAACTCACCTAAGTTAATGTAGGCGCGTACGATATTGCGCCACTGTAACTGAGTAAAGTGGTTACACGCTTTATCTGGGCGAGTAGCAGTCTCTAGCCACTGCTGGATCGCACCACTGTCACCACGCGCCTGCCAGAAGAGCAGTAAGGAGAGTGAGGCATTCGCCGTCCAATCAACGTGGTAGGTGGATTGCTTCATCATGTGCTCGATTTGCTTGATGAACTTAGCTGCCTTATCAAGCTCACCACGACCAATCGCGATGCGTGCCAGCATAGAGTAGGAATGAAGGTGACGTGGGTCACTGTCGTTGCCAAGTACTTCAATCCCTTGGTAAGCACACACCTCAGCTTCATCCAATCGATTCCAGCACCACAACAGCTGTGAGCGGATACGCAGCAAGAACTCATTCATTGGCAATTGCTGAAGTTGATGCTCCTCAATGAGCTTAAAGGCGTTGTCTTGTACTTCGTAGGCCGCTTGAACGTAACCTTGAGCAATTAAGATCTCGCTCTGTTGCAGCATTGCCCACAACGCTTGATGGTAAACCTGATATTGACGAGCAAGCTTCTCTGTTTGTTGCATCATCGGCAGCGCACGACTGAGATGGCCAAGTACGTGGTTGACTTCGCCGACAACAGACGTGGCGACAATGCGGCTACGATATACCGTGTGATCAAGTTGACTGAGCGCCAGTTCCGCCAGCTCAAGTGCTTGCTCAGGCTGGTTTTGGTTAATCGCTACCTGTGCTTTTAGTGCATTAAGCTCACCTTGCTCTTTGGAGGATAGAGTGACATCGTACTCTTCCATGTGCTCAATCGCGGTGGTGAGCATGTCACCTACCTTGTTATAGCCATTGAGACTCTGCTCAACCCACGCTTGCAGCATCACGAGTTTCGGTACTGTGTAAAGCTGCTCTGGCGATAGGCTGCTGATCGCTTTTTCAAGGGACTCTAGCTCGCCTTGGTTGAACATCTTCCATCCGTGCTCACGCAGAATACCTGCCATTAGCTCAGTATCATTCGACATTTGAGCATGGCTGAGGGCGCGATGAGGCATACCTTGTTCTAGCCAAGCTTGCGCCGCTGCTTGGTGTAACTCTCCCTCTTTTTGTGGGATCCGTGCTTGACGCTCGTGAGCAAGAAACTCTGCAAACAGATTATGGAAGCGATACCAGTTGTGCTCTCCCTCAAGAGGGTAGACAAACAAACCATAGCGATTGAGAGACTCAAGCATGCTTAGTGCGTCTTCGCGCTTAGTCAAGGTGCAGACGAGGGTATCGTTGAAGTGATCCAGTACAGAACATTCCAACAAGAACTGGCGTGTCTCTTGATCAAGAAGATCGAAAACTTCCTCAATCAGATAGTCCCAAAGATGGGCGTGATTGAATTGTGAAACTGACTCAGCCGATTGTACTAAGGTACGCTGTTGGTGCTGAGCTTGTAAAGCGATCAACTGCAGCGCAGATGGCCAGCCTTCCACATAGGTGCGAAGGCTATTCGCAGTTTGATCGTCAATGCCATCATCTACTCGCTGATTGAAGAAACGTGTCGTCTCTTCAGTATCAAATGCGAGCAGCTCGTTGCCAATCTCAATCATCAGGTCACGAACGCGCAGGTTAGCGGTGCCCAATGGCGGTGCAGATCGGCTTGTGACCACTAGCGTGAGATTGTCAGGCATATGTTTAAGGAAAAAGCGCATCGCTTCATGAATTTCGTCATCATTAATGAGATGGTAGTCATCGATAACAATGTAGCTCTCTTGATAAAAGTCAGAAAGCTCAGTGAAGACTTCACCAAATAGTGAATGCAATGATGAGAACTGGCGCTTCTCAGCCAGTTTTTGAGCATTTGGACAGCAGTTATCTGTCGCTTTGTTCAGCGCTTGCAAAAAATAGTTAATAAAGCGAAATGGGTCGTTATCACTCTCATCTACGCTATACCAACCGACATGCGTTTTATCTGCTAGCCACTGAGCTGCCATTGTGGTTTTACCGTAGCCAGCTGGCGAACGGAACAGTACTAATTTGTAGCAGTTAGCTTCTTGCAGCAAGTCTAAAACTCGTGGGCGTAGAATCGCGTTATGTAATCGGCCCGGGCGAGTTAACTTTGATGGTATCCACATCTTATTCTTACCCTGATTTATCCAATGCACCGTTAACGGTGTCTCTATTTATTCGTCATACGTGCCTAAAAGTAGGATGGTATGACTGGGTATCGTCATGTTACTGAAAGAAAAACGCGAATGGCATTGATCCAACCCTCGTTTTCGCTCGCAATTCGTACATCTGGTACAACTACGCCCCATATCTGTGGGCTTGGTCACAAAATGTAGTCATTTGTTCACTATTATTGAAATCGATTGCACTGCTTATTAGCACAAAAGTGATGGCTCGATAAATATTTGTGACCAAGGTTATAAAAATCCCGATAACTCTAAAAAGGTTAATTTTTCTGTCATCGTTTACGGTTGTTTATAAAACGACCATGAGTGTGATCCGGTTCAACACAAATTTGAGCAAATCGAGTGTCAGTGAGAGTTAGATCACTTTATTTGCAAAGTAATAGGCTCTACGCCCTGTGCTCTCCTCCTATCCTCCACCCTATACGGGAGGATGTTTTGAAATAGGGGACAATGCACGATATATCGTAGATGGATTAAAACCAATAAGTGAGATTTCTCTAATGAAACCTACTCAACAGAAAAACTTTGACAAAGCTGCATTCCAAGCAGATGTTAAAAAACACCTTTCAGCGACTTACGCGACAACAGTAGAAACAGCTTCTCCTCGTGCATGGTACCTAGCAATGGGCCGCGCACTAGCAGAACTAACAACGCTTGACTTGCTACAAACAGAGCAAGACCCAAAAATCAAACAAGCGAAAAGCGTTAACTACCTTTCACTAGAGTTCCTTATTGGCCGTTTGACAGGTAACAACCTGATCAGCATGGGTCTGTACGAGCAGATCACTGAAGCGATGGAAGAGCTAGGTCAAAACCTAACAGATCTTCTAGAAGAAGAACGTGACCCATCACTAGGTAACGGTGGTCTAGGTCGTCTAGCAGCATGTTTCATGGATTCTTGTGCTGCACAAGAATACCCAACTGTAGGTTACGGCCTGCACTACGAATACGGTCTATTTAAGCAGTCATTTGAAGATGGCCGCCAGAAAGAAGCACCAGACGCATGGCGTGGTGTTGAGGGTTACCCTTGGGAAGTGGCTCGTCCTGAACTTGCTCAAGAGATCGGTTTCTTTGGCCGCGTAGAAGTGGTTAACCAAGGCGGCAAAGAAGTCCGCAAATGGGTACCAGGCATGACTGTGAAAGCAATGCCATGGGATCTACCTATCGTAGGTTACGAGTCAGAAACAGTGTATCCACTGCGTCTTTGGGAATGTCAGGCTCTTGCGCCTTTCTCTCTAGAGAGCTTCAACAACGGTGACTACTTCGAAGCTCAGCACGCACTGATCGATGCAGGTAACATCACGAAAGTTCTTTACCCGAACGACAACCACGAGAAAGGTAAGACTCTGCGTCTAATGCAGCAGTACTTCCACTCAGCAGCATCGGTACGCGACATCCTACGTCGCCACGAAGCAGCAGGTTACACACTAGCGGATCTTCCTAAGCAAGAGACTATCCAGCTTAACGATACACACCCAACTATCGCTATCCCAGAATTGATGCGCATCCTTCTTGATGAGAAAGGCCTATCTTGGGAAGAAGCATGGGAAATCAGCTCGCACACATTCGCGTACACAAACCACACTCTATTGCCAGAAGCACTAGAGACTTGGTCTGAGTCGCTAATTCAGCGTCTACTTCCTCGTCACATGGAAATTATCTTTGAAATCAACCACCGCTTCCTACAAGAAGTACGTGCAATGTGGCCTGGTGATGGTGAGAAGCAAGCTAAGCTTTCTATCATCCAAGAAGGTTTCCACCGCATGGTTCGTATGGCTAACCTATGTGTTATCGGTTCATACGCAGTTAACGGTGTAGCAGCACTTCACTCTGAGTTGGTGAAAGCTGACCTATTCCCAGAGTTCCACGAGATGTACCCAACTCGTCTACACAACGTAACGAACGGTGTGACACCTCGTCGTTGGTTGAAATTCTGTAACCCAGGTCTATCGGCTCTTATCACTGAGAAGATTGGTTCTGAGTGGCCAGCTAAGCTTGAACAGCTAGAAGGCATTGCGGAATTTGCTAACGATGCGAAATTCCAAAAAGAGTACATGGCTGTTAAGAAACAGAACAAACAGCGTCTAGCGGATTGGGTTAAAGAGAACATGGGTATCGAGCTAGATACGAATGCTATCTTTGACGTGATGATCAAGCGTCTGCACGAGTACAAGCGCCAGCAGCTTGATTTGCTACACGTGTTGTCTCTATACCACCGCCTACTGAATGACCCAACGTTTGATATGACGCCACGCGTTGTATTCTTCGGCTCGAAAGCGGCGCCAGGTTACCACTTAGCGAAAGAGATCATCTTTGCGATTAACAAGGTTGCTGAGAAAGTAAACAACGACCCTCGCCTAGGCGGTAAGCTGAAAGTGGTATTCATCCCTGACTACCGTGTAAGCATGGCTGAAATGTTGATCCCAGCGGCTGACGTTTCTCAGCAAATCTCTATGGCAGGTAAAGAAGCATCTGGTACGGGTAACATGAAGATGGCGCTTAACGGTGCCCTAACTATCGGTACGATGGACGGTGCTAACGTTGAGATCCGTGAAGAAGTAGGCGATGAGAACATCTACATCTTCGGCTTAGATGTTGATGGTGTGAAACGCACACAAGCGGCAGGTTACAACCCATACGACTACTACAACGCTGACCCACTATTGAAAGCATCTCTAGACCTACTACTAGGTGATGAGTTCACTCCAGGTCAACCAGGTCTACTACGTGCAACATACGACAGCCTACTAGATGGCGGTGACCCGTACCTATGTCTTGCTGACTTCGCGTCTTACGTGAAAGCTCACGAAGATATGGACGCGCAATACCGTGACCAAGCAGGTTGGGCGAAGAAAGCGATTCTAAACACGGCGCTAGTTGGCAAGTTCAGCTCAGACCGTTCGATTCGCGACTACGTGAACAACATTTGGAAACTAGAAGCGGTTAACCGTTAATTTCCAAAGTACAAAGATTAGCCAAGGCAACCGCCTTGGCTCTTCTGTCACTATTGAAGATATTTTTAGACTAACATTTTGTTAGTCAAACCCTACAGGATGAAGGTTAGCAGTCCTTCGGAGAGAGCGATGAAAGAACAAAGTGCACTAAAACAAGTCGCTGAAATGGCGCGATTGGCTGATAGTTACGTCAGTGCTTGGGGAGATGAGGCTAAGGTGGAAGAAGATACCTTACGTCGTCTACTTGCTTCCCTAGGTTACGACACTACAAATGATGAGACTTTGCTAAAGTCTGCAGAGAAAAAACATAAAAAAGACGTACTTGACCCAGTTCTAGTGCTACGCAGCGGAGAGCCAGTAGAAGTACCTCTTTACCTAGGTACAAGCGCGCGTGAAAGCGAGTTTAGCTGGTCATTAACAACGGAAGAGGGTGAGGTACTAGAAGGTTACCTACAGTCGCAAGTTGTTCGTGATGAGCGTGCGGAAGGTGGTCCATTGGTATTTGCTTTACCAAGCAACCTACCTTGGGGTTACCACAAGCTAGAGATCTCTCGCAAACGTCGTAAATCTCCATACTGCATGACGCTGATTATCACGCCGAAAGCGTGTTTCAAACAGCCAGAAATGGAATCGGGCAAAAAAATGTGGGGCCCGAGTGTTCAGCTTTACACACTACGTACACAACACAACTGGGGTATCGGTGATTTCGGTGACCTAAAACAGTTGGTGGCAGATATCGCATCACGTGGTGGTGATTTTGTGGGTCTGAACCCAATTCATTCACTATTCCCAGCTAACCCAGAAGGTGCGAGCCCATACAGCCCGTCTTCTCGTCGCTGGTTAAACATCATGTATATTGATGTGAGCTCTGTACCAGAGTTCTCTCTAAGTGCAGAAGCACAGCAGCAAGTTGGCAGCGCAGAGTTCCAAAAGCGTCTTCAAGAAGCGCGTGATGCTCACTGGGTGAACTACTCAGAAGTATCAGCGATGAAGATGAGCATTCTGCCATTGCTATTTAATGAATTTAAATCTCGTCACCTAGACAAAGGCACAGACCGCGCGAAAGAGTTTGAAGCATTTGTTGCAGAAGGGGGCGATAGCTTAGTACACCAAGCGGCATTTGATGCGCTGCACGCTGAGTTGCACGCAGAAGATAGCAACATGTGGGGCTGGCCGGTATTCCCTGAGAAATACCGTCACTTCGAAAACAGTGCCGTTCAAAAGTACATTAAAGACAACCAAGATCGCGTTAACCTATACATGTATCTACAGTGGGTTGCGGATACTCAAATTAACGAAGCTCAGACGCTAGCGGAAGAGAAGGGCATGTCAGTTGGCCTTTACCGCGACCTAGCGGTGGGTGTGGCTGATTCTGGCGCAGAAACTTGGGCTGATGATGGCAACCTTGTAATGGACGCAAGTATCGGTGCGCCACCGGATATTCTTGGTCCTCTTGGCCAAAACTGGGGTCTACCACCTCTAAACCCTCAAGCGCTACAAGCAACCAGCTATGATGCCTATATCAAGCTGCTGCGTGCCAACATGAAGCATTGTGGTTCACTGCGTATTGACCACGTATTAGGTCTTCTACGCCTTTGGTGGATTCCTAAGGGTGAGAACGCAACAAACGGCGCTTACATCTACTACCCGGTAGAAGATATGCTAGCAATCCTAGCACTAGAGTCGCACCGTCATGAGTGTTCAGTGATTGGTGAAGACTTGGGTACAGTACCTGATGAAATCGTAGGTATCCTGCGTGATGCTGGCGTTCACTCATACAAGGTATTCTTCTTCGAAACATCTGAAGATGATGGTGGTTACATCTCACCAGAGCACTACGCGAATCAATCTATGTCGGCACTGTGTACGCACGATATGCCAACACTGCGTGGTTTCTGGCACTGTGATGACCTGAAAATGGGTCGTGAGCTCGGTCTATACCCGAATGAGCAGCAGCTAGAAGGTCTGTTCGCTGATCGCTTGAAGAGCAAGCAGGGTATTCTAGACTCAGTGGCTTGGCACGGCTACTTGCCTGAAGGCGTAGGCCGTGACGCACAGTACGTACCGATGGACACCATGCTAGCGGAAGCGCTGCAACTTCATGTTGCATCGGGCTCTTCAACGCTGCTCAGTGTTCAGCTTGAAGATTGGCTAGAGATGGACAAACCTGTCAACATCCCTGGCACTGTCGACGAGTACCCGAACTGGCGTCGTAAGCTGTCGATGAACCTGGATCAGATCTTTGGTCGCGACAATGTAAACCGCTTAGCAAAACGCCTAACAGAAGTGCGCGCTGAGGCGAGTAAATAGTCACTGTTGAACAGAAATTTCGGTTAGGTCACTCTAATAGTAGTATTTATTAGGTAAACTGACCGGACGCTAATTTTAGACCCGCTTTTAGCGGGTCTTTTTTTTGCCTAAATTTGAATATTTACTCAAATATTAGGCGCATTATAACAACGTAAAAAAGAACAAGGGCTTGCCACTACCACCGTCAAATACTCTTTTGGGAAAAGTGTTTGCCAAAGACCAAAGGTAGAGCTGTTTTAGGTCATGTTCGACAGGTCTAGGAGAGAAAAAATTGAAGAGCGAAGGGCTTAAGGATATTGCGCTTGCATACAATCAGTTAGAAGACGCATCGTACGCGGATCCATTTTCATTTATTGGTCCGTTTCTAAGCGCAGAAGAGGGGAGTTTGCGCGTTTGGATGCCAGGAGCGTCGGGTGTAGAAGTTATCCTAGATGACGGCACACGTCTGCCAATGGCTCGAGAAGAAGCGTCAGGTTTTACACTACAACAACCATTTGATCTTCATCTGCAACACTATCAACTTGCGGTGGATTGGAGCGGCACAGAGCAGGTGCTCGACGATCCATACCAATACCATTCGTTGTACGCAGAGTTTGAAGATCTTCATACACCGAAATCAATGTATCACTACCTAGGAGCGCAATTTATCTCTCTAGAGCGTGGTGGCGAACAGATTTCTGGTACCCGTTTCTTAGTCTATGCACCACACGCAACAGCGTGCAGCATTGTGGGCGATTTCAACCAATGGGATGGTCGTCGTAACCCGATGCAGCGCCTAGACTATGGGATTTGGGGGATCTTTATCCCGAATCTACCTGAAGGCTCTCAATATAAGTTTGAGATGAAAGGCCCAGATGGTAAAGGCTTGCCACATAAAGCTGACCCATGGGGTTTCCATTCAGAGCAATACCCATCTTTTGCTTCACTGACTTACGATCACAATCGTTATCAGTGGAACGACAGTGACTGGCAAACGCGTCCAGTGACAGAAAAACGCAAAGAAGCGCTGTCTTTCTATGAGTTACACGCCGGATCTTGGCGTCGTGACGAAAACGGTGACTTCCTAAACTACCGCGATCTTGCGGATCAATTGGTACCGTATCTGGTTGATCTTGGTTATACCCATGTTGAATTGATGCCAGTATCAGAACACCCGTTCTATGGTTCATGGGGCTATCAACCTGTCGGTATGTTTGCACCAACCAGTCGTTTTGGTTCGCCAGATGACTTTAAGTACTTTGTCGACGAGTGTCATAAAGCGGGCTTAGGTGTGGTCCTTGACTGGGTGCCTGCGCACTTTCCGTCGGATGATCACGGTTTAGCGAACTTTGATGGAACACCACTGTTCCACGATCCAGACCCGCGCCGTGGTTGGCATCAAGATTGGAACTCATACATCTACGATCTCGGTCGAGAGCATGTACGTCGCTTCCTTGTTTCCAATGCACTGTATTGGTTTGAGCAGTTCCATATTGATGGTATTCGTGTTGATGCTGTGGCGTCCATGCTGTATCTAGACTACTCGCGCAGCCACGATCAGTGGATCCCTAATATCGACGGTGGTCGTGAGAACTACGATGCGATTGCGACACTTAAGTGGATGAACGAAGAGGTGTACAAACACTTCCCGAATGCCATGACCATTGCCGAAGAATCAACGGCATTCCCTGGTGTATCAGCACCAACTTTTGCTGGTGGCTTAGGCTTTGGTTTTAAGTGGAACATGGGTTGGATGCACGACAGTCTTTCTTATATCAAAGAAGATCCTGTTCATCGTAAATATCACCACAACACACTCACGTTCCCACTGATCTATGCCTTCAGTGAGAACTACGTATTGTCTCTGTCACATGATGAAGTGGTCTATGGTAAAGGCTCAATCATCGATAAGATGCCGGGCGATGAGTGGCAACAAACAGCGAACTGCCGCGCTTACTATGGCTATATGTATGGTCAGCCTGGTAAAAAGCTCAACTTTATGGGTGCAGAGCTGGGTCAAACCGCAGAGTGGAATCATGACGATCAGTTGCAATGGTTCTTGCTTGAGTTTGCACGTCATAAAGGGATGCAAAGCTTAACTCGTGACTTGAACTTGCTGTATCGCAATGAGAAAGCGCTACATGAATTGGATGCCGATCCACGTGGCTTTGAGTGGCGTTTGCAAGATGAAGCGGACCGCAGTGTGATTGCGCATGAGCGTATTAGTGAAGACGGTGAGCGCATTCTGGTGATCAGTAACTTTACACCTGTACCACACTCAAGCTTCCGCCTAGGTATGCCAGTTGAGGGTACTTATGAGCTGGTGTTGAGTACGGATGACACCAAGTACGACGGTAGTGGCTTTGATGTCGTCGCAGCAGCGTCTACGGAGGCGGTAAAATCAGAGGGGCTGGCTCAGTCTATCGAGATTGCACTTCCACCGCTATCAACGCTGTTCTATAAGCTAAAGTCTCAATAGACTCGTTAGTTTAGACAATTTGATTGAAAACAGTCGCCCTGACTCTTCTGAGTTTGGGCGACTTTTTAGTTTGGTGATTAGGACAGGTTATGCCACAAATAAAAACACCGTGGAATAAGCCACGGTGTTTTTATTTACAATGTAAATCAGATCAGCTGAAGGTTGGTAAGAATAAAAATACCTAATGTACAGGTGATAATCGAAGCCACGGTAGTTAAAGCAATGATATTGGCTGCGAGTGTTGAATTGCCCCCCATCGAGCGTGCCATGACATAGCTTGCGGCTGCGGTTGGTGCTGCGCTCATCATAAAAAATAAGCCTAACTCGATGTCTCTATAGCCAAATAAGTAAGCGGCTGCCGTAACCATGATAGGGGCGATGACCAGCTTTATTGTAGTGGCAAAGACGGTGGGTTTTTGGTCATGCTTGAGCGCACTCAGGTTGAGCGATCCACCTGTACACAACAGAGCCAGTGGCAGTGTCATATTGGCAAAATAGCCACCGGTATCGAGCACCATTTTCGGCACAGGCAGCGCGATTAGCTTCGCAACGACACCACACATGATGCCGATTATCAGCGGGTTTTTGGTGATGTTCTTCGTCATATCCACCACGGTAGCCATCCCACCATTGCTACTGCCTTTCGGTGTTAAGATGAACACTGCTTGGATGTTATACAATATGGTGGTAGTGGCGACATAGAGTGCTGAAATCGCGATGCCCTCCTCACCATAGAGCTTCGCCATGTAGGCAAGTGCGATAATTGCCGTGTTAGCGCGAAATCCACCTTGTACAATCACACCATGGTCTTGGTGGTTAGGCAGGGCAATTCGGGTAATAAAAATCGTGGCCACAAACACCAGCGTGTTGATGAATAACCCAAACAAAATCAGCTTTCCACTACCTGCAAGATCAAAGTTGCCATTGACGATGCTCAGAAACAGCATGGTTGGCAGGGTGATCTGAAACACCAGCTTCGATGCACTTTCTATAAAGGCATCGTGAATCATCCCAATACGCTTTAGAAACACCCCAAGTACGAGCATTAAGCAGATAGGTCCAGTGACAGAAGCGGAAAAGAGCAGCTGTTCAAGCATAAATAAACGCATCCAAGTGATTAAAACTAAAGCTATTCTGACATAGGTTATTTATATTGAATATCTATTTGTCATACAATTTAAATTAACTTGATCCAAATTAGGTTAATTTGCTTTATCTGTCGTGATATGTCGTAATTCGCTGCATAACCGTTAGCGCTAAAGGTCAAAGGAACGCGTCGATGAGCGACAAAATCTATTTCAATACCGGTAAAAAGTTTAACTTACGCCGCAGCATGGTGAGTGTGACAACTCGACTACACCACACTCTTGCCCCAAATCACGCCAAAAAGACCGCGAGAAAGCTCTTGTTGACCCCAGTTCGCTCCGAGCCAAAGAATGCCGAACCAGCAGGTTTGATTAAGTCGACAGTGGCCTGTGGAGAGGGAGAACTGACCACCTATCAACTAGGCACAGGGCCATTGTGGGTGCTTTCACATGGCTGGTCTGGCAGTGCGAGTCAGTTTTTTTCCATTGATGGAGCATATCGCTGCGCAAGGCTTTACGGCATTAGCCTATGATCACCCTGCGCACGGTAAAAGTGAAGGGGCGTTTGGTCATATTCCAGCATTCGTTAAGGGGCTTGAGGCGATTCTAGATAGTGTCGATGAGGTTGTGGGTGTGATTGCTCATAGCATGGGAACCGCCTCCCTACTAGAGTGTCACCATCAAAAACTGCAATCTGTGCCGATGATTTTAATTGCGCCTGTCCTTAACTATGTTGAGAACTTGTTTGGAAGTGTCGCCCGTTCAGGGTATTCCATGCGGTTGTTTAATGCTGTGGTCTCTGATCTTGAAGAGCAATACCGCTATCCGATCCAGTCTATCGATCCGTATCAAAAGCTGGGTCTACGTGCACCACAAACGGTGATCGTTCACGATAGAAACGATAAGTTTGCAGCGTTTGATGTGTCTGAAAAAGCCGCAGCAGAGATGGAGCGGGTGAATTTGGTGACGACACAAGGGCAAGGTCATGGTCGAGTGATGAACTGTCAGCAGGTGTTGGATGCTTTTGATGAAATTTCAAAACTAAAGGTCATTTAAAATCAGAGGTATAGCCTAAAAATAGGTAGGTTACTAAAAGTATACTAATTGCAAAAGGTATTCAGGTTACCATAATGAACCACATGAGTTAGCCAGTTCTATTGACTAACAATCGAAAATTGCAAAGAGGTATTGACGATGAGTAACGTACTTATTATTAACGCGCATGAAGTGTCTCCCTTTTCACCTGGTCGACTTAATGCGACCTTAGTCGACAAGGCTCAAACCCTGTTGCAGGCAAAAGGACATGCTGTTCGCGTAGTGACGATGCAAGATGACATCGTTGTTGATGAACAGCTTGCCCATTTTGAATGGGCCGATCGTGTGATTATTCAATCACCGATTAACTGGATGAGTGTGCCATGGTCTTTTAAAAAATACATGGATGACGTTTTCACTGCCGGGATGGGGGGCGCTTTATGTGCCTTTGATGGCCGAAGCGAAGATGCGCCAAAGAAAAATTATGGCACGGGTGGCACACGCACCAACACCAAGTACATGCTTTCACTCACCTTTAATGCCCCTCAAGAATCATTTGATGATGACAGTGAGTATCTGTTTCAGGGTAAGGGTGTGGATGACTTGATGTTCCACATGCACGCCAACTTCCGTTTCTTTGGAATGTCTGCACTGCCAACGTTCGCCAGTTTTGATGTAATGAAAAACCCAAATCTTGAACAAGACTTTACACGCTTTGAAGCGCATATTAACAGTAACTTCTAGTCCGATTTAGGCATAAGGTAGGGTTGTGATTTATTTGACTAGGTATAAACTAGTAACCTAGTCAACTAATGGTTGAGGCGATAACACAATCTTTATTGTTTCAACCATTCAGCAAGTGAGTGGTGATCTCCGTGGAAAGTAAAGTTAGCATCGATACCAAAGGACGAAAAAGTGTTGTCAATGTCTGTGCTGAGCCTTGTGCAATCGAAAAAGGGATGCGTCTCATTGGTGGCAAATGGAAAGGCTCTTTGATTTACCACCTAAAAGATGGCCCTGTGCGGTTTAATGACCTAGCCCGAATGCTTGGTGGGGCGAGCAAGAAGATGATTGATCAACGTCTGAAGGAGCTGGAGAGCGAAGGCATGGTGGTTCGTAAGGTGCTCAGTGATAGACCTATAGCAGTGAGTTATGAGTTAACTGAGTTTGGATCGACGGCCTTACAAATCCTCGAAGATTTGAGGATTTGGTCAGAAAAATACGATATTCAGTTGACGAAATAACCGTCAACGAAATAACAATAAAGCGGCACGCACAGTGAGTGAGCGCCGCTTTAATTTTATGTGGCCGTTGCTTAAAACTAGCTGAATTAATAGTCGAGTGTGCCGCGGATAGGGTAGTGATTGTTTGGATCACGAATCCAAGCCAGCCCACGAGTCAGCGCTCCTAACTCTGGTCGCACAAATGGGTTGTTAGAAATATCAACCACATGAAGTTGACCTTTCTCATTTACCACGAACAAGCCTGGCTCTGCGAAGTTGTGATCTGTCTCTTGCTCCGAGCGAGGAAGAGAGATATATACCCCAAGGGTTTTCATTTGTTCTTCTGATAGCCCATATGCCAATGGGAAGGAGACGTCGAGTTTTTCTGAATGCTGTTCTAGTTGGCTCTTTGAATCCCCTGAGACCGCAAGGATATCGACCCCTGCATCCGCAAACGCCTGTTTGTAGGATTCAATTTCATTCAAATACTTGGTACACAACGGGCAGTGTTTACCACGATAGACAAACACTGCTTGCCACGTCGCATCTTTGCGAGGTTTACCCAGAGTGACACTGGAGCCATCGAGTAATGTCGCGGTTAACGAAGGAAACGAATCCCCAGCTTTGAGTTTATTTGAGTACGCCATGCTATATCCCCTTGTTCTGTTTTGCTTTCCGTTGTTAAAACAATATAGAGAGGGATTTGAAAAGGGACAAGTGGTTACTTTTTAGTAACCTAACAGCGGAAGTGGGTTGCTGTAGCGTAATTTTCGAGTAGAAAAAATGGGACTCACTGTGTGTGTCGTCCCACTGGAATTATAGACTTGTGTCTTGCTCTAGGTGTCGCAATTATTGTGCGTTGATGTACGCCTTGAAGCGAGCTTGTGCATCAGCGTCCGCTTTGCTGTACCAGAAGTAAAGCATCTCTTCTGCGGTGCTTACACCATTTTCAGGCAGTTGCGCAGGGACAGGCTCTGGTAGCTGTGCGGGTACGGTGCCTGTTTCTGGTAGTTGAGTTGGGATAGCTGCCGCAACACCCACTGCTGCAATACCACCAGCACGGTTGTAGTCTTCAATTTCACGGACGTAATCGCGGCCAATTTGCATGCCGTCTTTGATGAGCTGATCTTGTGTAACTTCAACCGCTTGACCAGAGTTATTCACAAGCTTCCAGTCAAAACTATCAATCTTCGACTTCGCATCACGCTCGTGACGGTAGGTAGGGAGTTCAAACTTCAGCTCTTGGTTTGCAGCATCAAACTTAGCGATCGTCGCTTTGCTGTCGATGATGATACGCTCATCGCCTTTGTCAAAATATGGAGAGTAGCGGAACACCACTTGGTTTTCACCGTCTGGCAAAGTCAGAGTTTTAGTTGATGAGAAAATGCTGCCAGAAAGGTCGGCTTTTTCTTGGTTGACTGCCAATACAGAGATGGTTTCTGGAACTTCGATGGTCACAGCCGCCATGCTGTGTGCGCTCACTGATAGTGCGATTAGGGCCGCTAGAGAGTGAATACGTTTCATTGCAATTGTCCTAATTGAATGGTTTGACGAGCCAGCAAGGTTGCTGATTTGCAGTTAGATTGCCTAGCTATGTGCGAGATTGCAATAGGTGGCTAGTCAGTAAGCGTCAGTTTTTCCACTAAACTGACGTAATTTTATTTTTTACTGACTCAAGGTTGGTTTTTGATTGAAACGTTGTAGCCGTAGCAAGCAGATTTCCTCGTGTTTCTCGCAAAGAGTTTTAATTTTTCGCGTTAAAAATAAAGCCTACGCAAATACTCTCATCCGATGCCCGTATGCACATAGCACGGGCAGAGAGATTTAAGATTCAAGGAATGAGAG
The DNA here is from genome assembly GCF_030409635.1 of Vibrio agarivorans. Lineage (NCBI taxonomy): Bacteria > Pseudomonadati > Pseudomonadota > Gammaproteobacteria > Vibrionales > Vibrionaceae > Vibrio > Vibrio agarivorans. The sequence continues at coordinate 267,187 of NZ_JAUFQF010000002.1, forward strand.
ACAATACAATGAATCGTTTTACCTTTAAGGTCGCTGCAATAGCGGCTGCTTTATCTGCGAGCAGTGTCAATGCCGCCCCGAGTGTACCGAGCATTGATGTGTATGGTTCGAATAACTTACAGTTCTCCAAAATCGAGTTAGCTATGGAGACGACTTCGGGCTATAACGATATGGTGAAATATCGTGATCACGCTGACATCACCGTCAAGTTCAATCAATGGAGTGGTGAGAGAGGCGACTCCTACAATATCTATTTTGACGGGCAGAAAGTGGCGAGCGGCCCGATTACCGGCAGCCAAACAACGGCCAGTTTTCAATACGCGCAAGGTGGTCGCTATCAAATGGAGATTGAAGCCTGTGATGCTTCAGGCTGCAGTCGCAGCAGCGCAGCGGAGATTGTTGTTGCTGATACGGATGGTTCGCACTTAGCGCCGCTTGAAATGAACATCGATCTCAACAATGGCACGTTTAATACCGATCCTAATACCGTTGTCGGGACCTATTTTGTGGAGTGGGGGATATATGGTCGAGATTACACTATAGATAATCTACCCGCTGATAATTTGACGCATATTCTCTATGGCTTCATTCCCATTTGTGGACCTAACGAGTCAGTAAAATCAGTAGGAGGCAATAGCTTTAACGCGTTGCAAACAGCCTGTAGTGGCGTGCCTGACTATGAAGTGGTGATTCATGATCCTTGGGCTGCATTTCAAAAGAGCTTTCCGCAAGCGGGGCATCAATACAGCACTCCAATTAAGGGGAACTATGCGATGATGATGGCGCTTAAACAGCGTAACCCAGATATAAAAATCATCCCTTCTATTGGTGGCTGGACACTTTCAGACCCCTTCTTTGATTTCACCATTAAGGCCAATCGCGATACGTTCGTGGCCTCTGTTAAGCAATTTTTAACCACATGGAAGTTTTACGATGGGGTTGATATTGATTGGGAGTTTCCTGGTGGGGATGGCGCAGCCCCAGACTTGGGCGATCCTATAAATGATGGCCCAGCCTATATTGCTCTTATGCGTGAACTGCGCGCCATGCTTGATGAGCTTGAAGCTGAAAATGGTCGCAGCTATGAGTTGACCTCTGCGATTGGTGTTGGTCATGACAAAATTGAAGATGTCGATTATGCCGAAGCGATTCAGTACATGGATTACATCTTTGCTATGACTTACGACTTTTATGGTGGCTGGAACAATGTCGTGGGCCATCAAACCGCGCTTTATTGTGGCTCATTTATGCGCCCTGGTCAGTGTGATGGAACAGGCGTTGATGAAAATGGAGAGGCTTATAAAGGCCCTGCTTATACCTCTGATAATGGCATTCAGCTGCTTCTAGCGCAAGGTGTACCCGCTGAAAAACTCGTTCTCGGTACTGCGATGTATGGCCGTGGCTGGACAGGGGTGATGCCCGACACGCTCTCTGATCCATCAGATCCAATGACTGGTGTTGGCGCTGGCAAACTTAAAGGCAGCACAGCGCAAGGCGTATGGGAAGATGGCGTCATTGATTATAAAGGCATTAAATCATTCATGCTGGGGGCTTCAAACACAGGTATTAATGGCTTTGAGTATGGCTATGATGAGCAAGCTGAGGCTCCTTGGGTATGGAACCGTTCAACAGGTGATTTGATCACGTTTGATGATGAGCGTTCGGTGAAAGCCAAAGGCGCGTACGTACGCAGCTTAGGTCTTGCCGGTTTATTCTCATGGGAAATCGATGCTGATAACGGTGACATTCTCAATGCGATGCATGAGGGGCTCGCAGGTGGTGCAACAACGCCAGTTAATCGAGCACCGACAGCCAATGCTGGTGGAGATATTGTTATTGAAGGCGCAGGGACAGTAACACTTGATGGCAGTGCGTCACGTGATAGTGATGGCGTAATTGCCAGTTATGCTTGGAGTCAAATCTCGGGCCCCGCAGTAACGCTTGTGGGAGCAGACAGCGCAGCAGCCTCTTTTGATGTGAGTGAAGTGGCTCAAACCACATCGTTGTCTTTCGAGTTGATGGTGACAGACAATGAAGGTGCGACGGCAGTAGATAGTGTAACAGTGACACTTAACCCGCTACCAACGGAGCCGAGTAATACCGCTCCGGTTGTTGTGATTAGCGCACCGACTAGCGCCAGTGCTGGCGAAACGGTGGTGCTAGATGCATCTTCATCAAGCGATGCGGATGGTGATGCTTTGAGCTTTGCATGGACATTGCCAAACGGCCTGAACGCGGTGGTCAATGGCGCTCAGCTTAGCTTTGTGGCAGGTGAATATACGCAAGACACCTCTTTTAACTTTACGCTTGAGGTGAGCGATGGTCAGGCCTTAAGCACAAGCTCGGTGAGCGTGACTGTCATGGCGACATCGACCGGAGGAGGCGCTTGTGAAAACGCGTGGGATGCAGCAACGGTCTACACAGGCGGCGATCAAGTGACATGGGCTGATAGCCTCTACGAGGCCAAGTGGTGGACTCGAGGTGAAGACCCAACTCAATCAGGCCAGTGGGGTGTTTGGAAGCGAGTGGGTGAAGCCGCTTGCTCGACTAACTAACTCGATTTGTCGAAAGGCTTAAAGAAAGGGCAAGTGAATCATCACTTGCCCTTGATTGTATCGTTAAGGTCTAGATTTTCGCATTCACCCAGCAGCGTGAACGCCAGCGATAGGCCATGATGATACCGCGTACCCATTCATCAAGCGCGGTGGCCATCCAAGCACCAATGACACCAAATCCCCAGTGGATGCCAAGAATATAACTCATCGTTACACTCAAACCCCACATGCTTAATACGCCCATCTGCACGGGAAATTTTACATCCCCAGCGCCTTTTAGCGCCGAGATATAAATCAAGTTAAACACACGGCCACCTTCCAGAAGGATTGAACCTAGCAGCAATGAAGATGCCAGCAGCAAAATTTCTTGCTGATCAGTAAACACTGGCAGAATTAGGTCACGATTAAAGTAGAAAATCATTGTCATCGAGACGGATACAGCAAAACCGATAAAGAAGTAGGTATGTACTTTCTTGTAGATCGAGTCTACCCAACCGCGTCCAATGTAGTAGCCCGCCTGAATTTGCGATGCTTGACCAACAGCCAATGCAAAAGCAAACGAAAAACGAGCGATGTTTTGCGCATAGGTGAACGCCGCTAGAGATGACGTGCCCATCTGCACAACAAAATATACGATACAGATTTGCGCCATGTTGTATGACAGCACTTCGCCGCCGTTCATACCGCCAATCTTCAAGATACTCTTGTAGATTGGTTTAGGCACCTCTTTACCCTTGCTCAGTGGCAGTTCAATCGAACTGCGCATCACAATCACAACGAGCAGAAGTGTGCCGATCATTTGGCTGACAACAGTGGCAACTGCGACACCTTGAACACCATAAATAGGCAAGCCAAAAGGCTGATAGAGTGCAACGTAGTTACCTGCGACGTTGAGCACACCACTGATTAGGTTCACGACCATTGGCGAACGTGAATAGCCGTGGCTGCGCAAAATCGTGGTCAATACAACCCCGATGGTGACATTAAAGGTCAGCGCGCCACTGATAAGTAGATACTCTTCCGCATACTGCTCAACTTGGGCTTCAAGTCCATACAGTGGCAAGAAATAGAGCGCGACTACGATGGCCAATACGCTGAGCAGCGCACCCACCACAAATGACAACCAAACACTCGCGACACCCACATGGGTTGAATCGGCCGTGCGTCCCTCACCGTTGTAGCGTGCGATTAAGATCCCGGTACCGCTGCTGACAAATGTAGAGACAATGATTAAGAAAAACGTAATCTGAGTGATCACCCCAACCGCCGAAACGGCTTTGTCGGAATACCCACTCAGCATGAATACATCGCTGGTCCCTAGCGCAGTACGTAATAGAATTTCGATAAGAATCGGCCATGCTAAAGCCACAATGGACATTCTTTTATCGAGGTTTTGAGCTTTTGACATCAATTTCTACTCGAAGCACTAATAATTACAAAAACGCGGCAATATACTCGATCTTATTAGGGGATTCTATGACTAATTTCTGTTCAATTGAAAATAATGAGTATCAGCTAGGTGCAACGTTTACACATACCGCACAAACAGACGCCTTAGGAAAGTAATATTTGATAGTTTTTGGCTATGGAATGTATAGGATTTGCCCATTTTCTTTTCGTTAATCGGCGGCATAAACTAAACGCAATTAAACAGTTTTGCCTGACAATATTATACGAGGGGCTTGATATGACGACGAATTTTATCGGACTAGACAATCAAAAATCACAACAGCTTGCACATGAGCTCAATACCCTACTTGCGCATTACCAAGTGCTGTATATGAACGCTCGCGGCTACCATTGGAACATCAAAGGCGAGGCGTTTTTTGAGCTTCACGTGAAGTTTGAAGAGATCTACACCGATCTACAAACCAAAATCGATGAGCTCGCAGAGCGCATCCTAACGCTAGGCCACACTCCTGATCACGCCTTCAGTCGCTACCTAGAAGTAAGCGCGATTACAGAGCACCAGAATGCGACACAAGGTAAAGAGTGCGTAGCAGGATTGGTTGATGGGTTTGGCCAACTGCTGGTTATTCAGCGTAATATCCTAGACCAAGCAGGTGATGCTTCAGATGAAGGTACCGCAGCCTTGATGGGTGACTACATCCGCGAGCAAGAGAAGCTGATGTGGATGTTGAATGCTTATTTGCAGTAGTAATGAGCTTTAGCTTTTAAGGTTTGGGGTCGGGTCGATTTGAGGAAATTGGCTCGGCCCTTTTTCTTCATATGGAATACTTAATATTCCAAATTTACTATCGAAGATGGTTATGCTCGTTTCGCCTATTGGTCACAGTTAGACGGAACCCCATTAACCATGCGTAAATCGTTAGCCCTTGCTCTATTTCTTATTCCAACCCTAGCCAATGCATCTATTCGGTTTGAATATGGGCTAAGTAGCTTCAACGGAACAGACGGCGCCTCGTCGATCGCCCAGCAAGATACGGAATACTCTGATGGCTACTCGGTGGGTATCGGCTATGAACTTAATCGAGTGATGGGCTTTTACCTTTCTAAAACAGGTGGCAACAAGTTTTCCTTTCGAGAGGGAGGAGGGGCTAATTATTTTGAGCACCGTAACGATGTATCAACCACCTTTATCGGCACTGACATTGGTTACACCTTTGGTCAGAAGGTGACTTTTAAGCCTTATGCAGCTCTTGGCTATAACTGGATGAAAGAGAGCCTCCATACCACCGAAGTAGAACTAGACGAAGTTATCAGTGCTAGTTCAGTGACAACAAAAGAAAGCAGTTTTTTCTATGGCGTGGGTGCGCGTGTTGCCTACAAGTTCGTTAGCATTGATGCTTCTCTTTTACAGCCAGCAAAGAGCACCTCGATATGGGGTAGTGATGATAAAACCATATCAAAGTTGGCGTTTGGGGTTCGGTTTTAGGTGACTTGCAGTAGAGGTTGAAGGTGAAGCCGCAAGGATTCAGAGCTAACTTTGTAAGTTGGGGTCAGAGTCAATTTGAGGGAATTGGCTCTGACCCCATTTCTTCTACTTCGTTAGCGGAGTTTGATAGTAAAGGTATGTTTGCTCGCTAGCGAGTGAAAGGTCATAATTTCTCTTATGAATTTGGTCGTCTGTCTAAAGAAGTACAGATGGAGTTAGATGCTGCAATAACTAAAGTATTAATAGCACGTAATGATTAAACAAAATCTTTGGACACAAAACTCATACGGTGAATGGGAAGCTACAATTCCAGAGTCGGTTATTGATAAATACATAGGTCAATCTGACTCACTGAAGTGGGGATTTTTCAGTTTTGATCACAAAAAATGGAATACTTGTAGTCTCATAGAGTCTGAAGTTCGCACAGGGAAAAAAAAGCGTACAATTTATAAACGTGGTTTCTCCTCTCTTGACTTCCATAAGTTAATCCTACCATTTTTGTATAGGAAGTATTTTGACTTAATTACCCCTCCATCCGTGCCTATCAGTGATACCTTGGCTGATAAGCAAGTGTGGGAGAGCATCCATCAATACGCTAAATTTGCTCATGGCTTTGTTCCTAGAAAAAGCTGCATAACTCAAGCGAATGCGCATGTTGGGTACAGATATACTATATCGCTAGATATGAAGGATTTTTTTGAAAGTGTTTCTGTTGAACTAGTCAAAGGATTGATTCCTGAAGACTTAATTCCATTTTTGTTCATTAATGGTGTTGCGAGGCAAGGTCTGCCATCAAGTCCGATGATTACCAATATTGCATTTCATAAAATAGATATTGAAATTAACGATTACTTACAGGGATTACTATCCAAAAATAAAAAACCATTGGAACTTAAATTTGATAAGGACCCTTTTTTAATCAAAGACCCTAAAGATTTTAGCTACTCACGCTATGCAGATGATCTAACTATCAGCTTAAATTCTATTGAAGATATAGATGTTATCATTAGCAATGTTTGTTTAATTTTAGAACAGCATCTACTGAAGATAAACATAAAGAAAACTAAGGTTCAAAGCTATCGAAATGGGAGAAGAATTATATGTGGCGTTGGTGTTGATGATGTTGGGGTCTACCCCACAAGGAAAACGTTGAAAAAATTGCGAGCAGCTAAGCATCAAAAAAATGCCCCATCTCTAATTGGTCTATATTCATGGATAAGCTCAATTGAGTAACCGAGACGCTAAACGTCTCGGTTAGCTAGGCTACGTGTAGCAATTCGGACGCTTGCGTCCCAAATTTGAGCGTTTTTGATAGTCCAACCAGTGGACGAAACATCACACCTAAAAGACTATCGAGCTAGCCCTAGCAAAAAAATTATAACGTTATGTTGAGCAATGTCTAGGTTTATAAAGCTGCATAGACACTATTTTCATTAAAAGTGTCTAGGTTTACAAAAGGCGATTCTTTGCTGAACTTAAAATCCACAGCAATCAGCATGGCGTTATCAAAAGAGTTCCAATCATCAATAGGATAACTAACCTCTACTTTAAACTCTTTAGTAATCAACAAACAAACAACTACTTCCTGGCTTCGATCTTGGTCATACCTTATATCAATAATCAACCGACTAACTCGGTTATCATCAACGCGATCTAGAAAAACAGCCTTCATAGAGTACGGTGGGTAATCAATTACATGATGCTTCAAACACCATTTAAAACCCAATCTTCGAGTGGTATCTTTAAGCTCACTATATTTTTTTGAGTTCGAGTCAGGTATCTAGGCGCAGCTCGGACGAAGTGTTTTTTCTGGCCTTTATTGAAACTCGAAAGATGCTCTATGACTTCGACAGAGTCAGATCCCGCACCAAATACATCTTCAAAATCAGACATAAAAACACCTCATATTCGTTTCACTATAATTCAGTTTCAAACCTATTTTCCTACTACGATTGATTGGTGCTTTTAGCTTCAATATTCGCTATCCAATCATTAGAAGCTCTAATCACATCCTTAAAATCAGGCTGCATGAGTCATAAATTTTCACCATGTTAAGTAAAATCTTATTCAAAGTTAAAGGGCTTTAATGCTCATAGCACTGTGCTCACTGTCCTAATTCAACCCAGTATATCCCTATTTTCTGATGCCTTACCACATATTATAAACGGTGATAAGGTTCAATTAGGAATTTACGATACTCCAGCGAGGTGCTCATCATTAGGTCGCTTCTATTGATATGAGCATTGAGGAGTCGGTTGAACCGATCAAGTAACATTTGAAAGCCACTATTATTGATACACGGTTTCAGGGTTCAGCTCGATGGTAAAAACATGAATCAAAGAGAGGTGCAGCTTCTCTCGCACCTAATCTAACCGTTAGAATAGAATGACTTAACTTTGTAGGCAAAGCAGACTCCTCCGTTAATATTAAGTTTAGTTAACTTGGTGAACGATTACTGTTTCTGTCAAGCAATGTCATTTTGGAATAGTTGATATTCCTAATTGAATAACAACATTGGATAAACTCGACTCACTACTCACAACTTCTTAAGAACATGCATAACTTACTTACATGGTTTCCAAAATTATTTCTCTTACTTATCATTTTTTCATCGAGCACCAATGCAAGTCTACTCGACACACCATCAACACATTGGACTCAACTTGGTGATAGTGGCACATGGGTTATTCGAGCAAAAAATGATTCTGTGGGTGTTGAATTTGAAAGCTATCATATTCTAGCCGTTAGTCGAGTTGGCGAGCATATCGCATTAGGAGAGTTATTCTATCCATCATTTTCTGAGTGTTACCCAGCTAGACCAGGAGTTCTTGCCAGTGGAAATCGTAGTATGAATGATGCAGAAGTGCAGGTAGAAACACACTGCGTAGCAGATGCACTCGCAGCCACTGACTTAATATCACCGAAAGAAGCCGAGGAAGCCATAAAGCCACTACTGAATGGCCGTGAAGTCGTATTCAATTCTTGGGTTTATAGTTCAAATGGTTTTGATAATGTAGCAAAGCATCTTTTCTCTTCCCCAACAGAGCTTACACATTGGCATGAGTATCAAAACATGTCATACGCGTATACTGACCAAAATGGTTTTCGACTACTCGCTGGGATTGGGTTTAACGATAACAATGATAAGGACATTTTGTTTACCGCTGTAGGAGATGACACTGTTTGTTCAACAGAACACTCTGGTAGCATCATGGTCTTTCTTTTCAACTCACAACCTATTCAAGTTAAATATGAATGCAGTAACAATGAAGGAGTACGGTACTTGAATTTTTCACCTCATACATACGATGGATTTGACTTCGTTATTAAAGCCTTAACAAAGGCATCGGGATCTGTAAGAGTAGAAAGTGATTCAAGATTACCAAATTCACATTGGAAATCAGAGATTAGTGCCATTGGCTTTACTAAGCATTGGAACAGCACAAGAAAAGCACTCTAGTTATTACCTTAAGCTGTCAAATCAACCTAAATCGATTCGTCTTCCACGCCAACGGATCAATAAAGATTGGGGTCAGAGTCAATTTGAGGGAATTGGCTTTGACCCCATTTCTTTAAATAAACACCCGAGCCCTAACCCCAAACACCCAAGCACTGCTCTCTCCTGAAAATGCGGGATCTTTGATGTATTGAATATCAGGGGTGATCTGTAAGTGATCGCCGAACTGCATGTTGTAGTAGAGCTCTGTTGTCCACTGCTCGTCACCGCCGAAGGCTTCATTGTTTGTCTCGGCGTAGTTGATAGCAAAACCTAGGTTGTTGGTAGGTTTCCCTAAGCCGAAATAACCAAAGCCGACACTAATGGAGGTGTCGTAGAGTGCAACATCTCCCTCTGAAAAACCACCGCGAATAAATGGCATTAACTGCTCAGTGGCGAAATAGCTGGCAGAGAAGTTGATGCCTTTACCGCCTTCTCCTGCAGCGTTGCTGTGACGCGTATTTTCACCGAAATCCCATAGGGTAATATGGATGTTGTCGGTGTAGATTTGCTCTTGTGAGGCCGTCCAGCCGATCTCTAGTGTGGTGAAGAATTCACTTTCATCAAATAGGGTATTGAAGCCGTCAAAAATGTCATCAGATTGCCCATTTTCATCGGCGAACCCCGCAACGACATAGTAGTTGTCAGTTAACATATGACCGGCTGAAAGTGCCAGTATGCCATCATCTGGCAAACCCATAGCCCCAGAACCAGTTGAGAAGGCTAGGTTGCTAAAACCTGACCACGGACTGGCTAGAGCATACGTATCGATATAATCTGTGACATCTTGCCAACCCGCGATAAGAGAGGTTTTACCGTTATTGAATTTAAGCTTCCAGTGTAGGTTGGTGACCCTAAAACCTTGGTCGCTATAGGCAGAGCCTATCATGCCCACATAGCCAATCTGATGCTATTTTCGGCTAGCGACTCACGCCAGCTTTTTTGTGGCGAATTTTGTTGGGCAATCGTGTTATCTACAGAGTCTGGGCTTTCAAAGTTCGCCGCCAAGATCGGGCCAGCCGCTGACGCCGCGAAGATCATAATGTGTAAATTTGATGGTTTGAGGTTCATTGTCTGCTCTTGGAATCAAATGGATGGGTGGAGTGTAAATGCCATTAAATGAAACTAATGGCCACTTGATGACAGGAGCGGAAGGGAAGCGGATATTTGAAATGCCTAACTAGAGTTTAGATATGAGCTAATGTCTCAAAGCTTGAGTAAATTACTGCACTCGCCCACGAAGTGACTTAGTTTGCGCTTTGCGCTTTTTCGCATCGACTCGGCGCTTTTGTGATGCTCGTGTTGGCTTTGTTGGCCTGCGTTTTTTCTGCACTACCATAGCGGACACAATCAGATCTTTGAGGCGATTGAGAGCATCTTCTTTATTCTGCTCTTGCGTGCGATATTGCTGTGCTTTGATGATGATTACACCTTCTTTGGTTATGCGTGAATCCGATAACGACAATAGTCGCTCTTTGTAGATGTCAGGCAGCGCCGAGCGCTTGATATCAAAACGTAGGTGTATTGCGCTTGATACTTTATTTACATTCTGTCCACCCGCGCCCATTGCCCTTATGGCTGAGAGTTCAATTTCCCATTCGGCAATGGTAACGGTGTTGGATATTTGCAGCATGGGTAGTCTCGTTTTAGTAGTTTGAAGGGATTTTAGAGGAGATATGTGGGCTTGGCTATGGTTTAGCCGGTGACTTTGATTTAGGTTGATAGAGTTTATCCAACAGGGAGAGTGTGATGGAACTTGATATTTATGTGGTGGATGCGTTTACTAGCCAGCAGTTTTGTGGGAATTCAGCGGCGGTAGTGCCTGTAGAAGAGTGGCTTGATGAGAGCCTAATGCAAAGCATCGCGGCAGAGAACAACCTCTCTGAGACAGCGTTTATCAAGGCGATATCAGAAAATCACTACCATATTCGATGGTTCTCACCACTCACTGAGATTGATTTTTGTGGTCATGCCACTCTTGCTGCATCTTATGTTTTATTCAACCAGATAGGGGTGAGTGGCGTTCTACGTTACTCAACTGGAGAAGTCGGTGATCTGGAAGTCAAAATGACATCCGATGGTCAGATTGAGATGAGCTTCCCTAACCAAATGCCAAAAGAACTACCTGTAGTGCCTCAGGCTCTGTTGCAAGGGCTTTCAATTCAACCGATTCAAATATTGAAAAACCGCCAAGCGTATTTTGCTGTATTACCGTCAGCGCAAGACGTTTTAAATGTTAAATATGAGAGCGAAAAACTCAAACAGCTAGCGCCTTTTGATGTAGTGGTAACTGCTGCATCAGAGCAATATGATTTTGTCTCTCGTTATTTTTGGCCAGCAAATGGCGGTGACGAAGATCCTGTAACGGGCTCTATTCATTCTGGTCTTGCACCATATTGGGCGAAACAATTCAATCGAACACATTTAGTGGCTTATCAAGCCTCTCAGCGAGGCGGTTTGCTGCACTGTTGTGTCGAGGGTGAGCGGGTAATGGTCTCTGGTCGTGGTGTGTTATACCTCAAAGGACGATTGTTTGTGTGAGTGAAGGTTTGGTTTAAGTTATTGATATATAATAACTGTCGTTATGGTGTCAGATAAACGTCGTTCATATTAATCGAGTCTTTGGCTAGATTTAAATACAGAAAAGCAGAAAGGATTCAAAGATGATTATTAGAAAATTACGCTTAAAACGAGGTTGGACTCAAGAGCAGTTAGCAGAGTTAAGTGGCTTGAGTATTCGCACAGTTCAACGTATCGAACGTGGGCAAAACCAGGTTTAGAATCGCTTAAATCTTTGGCTGCTGTATTTGAAACCACCGTTGCTGAGTTACAGCAGGAGCCGATAATGCAAGACGATATCAATATTACCCAACAAGAGCGCGAGGTGATTGATCATGTGCGCGCGATTAAAGGATTTTACTCTCACGCCATCACCTATGTTTTTGTGATAGCACTATTATTTGTCATCAATTTTATTAGCTATTCAGGTTATATCTGGGCTTGGTGGCCAGCACTCGGTTGGGGTATTGGCTTATTGAGTCATGGAGTGAATACGTTTGAAGTGTTTAACTTCTTTGGCCCGAAGTGGGAAAAGCGTCAAATAGAAAAGCGTTTGGGGAGAAAGCTATAAATATTGAAAAGAGCTGCTATCTTTTAATTACGCATGCAAGCTATTAAAGGTAGGTATATGAACAAACTCATCTTGGCAGTAGGAATGGTTGTCGCTTTAGCGGGCTGTGAAGACTCAGCAAAAGCGATTGATGAAGCGAAAGACTCAGCCTCTCAACTTGTCGGTGACATGCAAGAGAAGATTGAGTCATTTGATATGGAAAGCCTTAACTTAGAGCAGTTCGGCGGTGCCGGAGAGCAAGTCCAAGCGCTCGCCGATTCGGTGCAAGAAGTGTTGAATACTGATTTCACTGATATGTCGGCTGTGACAGCTGTGAAAGACAAGCTTGCGAATGCCTACAGCTGTTTAGTTGGAGCTTCGTCTGATGTCACAGCGCAACAGGTGATCGAAAAACTCCTTTCATCAATCAACAACGAAGAAGCAGTAGAAGTGATTGAAGAGGGCGTTGAGCAGGGCGCTGATGCTGAGCAGTGTAGTATGTAGTTTTTGCTAGCCGCAGTTTTAAAATAAAAATAGGTGCGCCTTTGGGTAGCACCTTTTTTGTACTTATAAACATGAACTTATTGTCGACGGTAAGCGTAGTAGGAGCTGAGAAAGACAAAGATTAGGTAGTGAGCAAAGTATGACAGATGACGAACAGTCACGAGTAATTGAGATGGCATGGGAAGACCGAACTCCGTTTGAGGCGATTTATGCACAGTTTGGTCTAAGCGAAAGTCAAGTAATCCAATTGATGAGGCGTAGTCTAAAACCTCGGAGTTTCAAATTGTGGCGTCAGCGAGTAAGTGGAAGAAAGACCAAACATCTTATTCTGCGCTCACCTAGCGTTGAAAGAGGCTACTGTCCCACGCAATATAAGCAGCGGTGATGTATGAATAGAGTCAACCCGAAAAAACTGCTCAACAGCAAATGGACAGCCGTCGCTCCTGTAAAGCGCGAGAAGCATTTTATGGTCTCAGAGGTTGAGTTTGACGATGATGGGGCGGTGATCCACTGCCTTATTGAAGCGGTGATAACCGACAACGAATATGAGATAGACTGGCGAGACCTGAAAGACTCACACACCTGGAAGCAGGGTTGGAAATAGGGAAAGCTAGGCTTTCCCCAGACCCTGTTCTATTTTGGTATGCTCGCTTCGTCAATCAAATAGAGAATCGATTGATAAGGCACACCGCTATGATGAGATAAGCCGATCTCACAAGTACGGCTGTTGCTAAAACCCCGACGAACATGATTTGGAACTTGCGCTTTAAGAGGCGCAAGGGCGTTACGATTGAGCTCTGGTGTGGTAAAACCTTTGTCTCCTGCCCAACCACAGCATTCAATATGTTCAGGCACAATTACATTGCTGGCGCATTGATTGGCGACCATCAGCATATCGTTGACCAACCCCATTTTGCGAGCGCTGCAAGTAATGTGTAGCATAATGCTTTCATCTATTGGTGACAGTGAAAGTTCAGACAACAGAAAACGACTCACAAAGCCGACGGGTTCATAGATGGATAGTGGCTGAGTAAAGTGCTCTTTTGAGCGTTTACTGCATGGACTGGTGTCCATCAGGATAGGGTGTTTTCCCCGTTCACTGGCTTGCCAAAGTTGCCGCTCTAGTTGCTTTGATTTAGTTTGCGCGATGTCCACCATTCCCTTGCTGTCATAAGGCATACCACAACATAGGTCGGATAACGGCTCGGGAATAATAACGCGATACCCCGCTTTATCAAGCAGCGAAAGCGTCACCTCAGTGAGTGAACGCTGGTCTTGAGCGTCACGCTGTTGTCCCATATTGCGACTTGCGCACGAGGGCATGTAAACCACCGTTTTGGCTGTATGTGCTAGGTGGTTTGCTGTCAGTTGATGATCGTTGGCTTGTGGTGTTTCTTTCAGCCACAAAGGTGTTCGCTCACCGGTCCACTTTCTTAACCCATTAATAGCGGTGTCCATACGTTTATCACCGATTAATTGGGTTGTCATACTATTAATCTTGAGTCCGACCTTTACTAACTTGGTGGTGGTGGCAAAGTGCTTGGCTGTCCAGCGAGCGATCGGTTGATAGCGTTGATATTGGCTTTGGCGTAGTTGCTTGATGAGATCGCCGGTGTTAATGCCAACAGGGCAGCGTTCAGCACATAAGCCAGTGGCGGCACAGGTGTCTATGCCCTGATATTTAAAGGCTTCTTCGAGCTCTTGTGTATTCTCATTGTGTCGTTGGCGTTCACACAGCTCACGATAAAGTACGATACGTTGGCGTGGTGTTAGGGTAAGCCCTTTCGACGGACACACAGGCTCACAGAAGCCACACTCGATGCAACGGTCAACTATGTCATCCGCCTGTGGCATCGGCTTGAGGTTCTTTAAATGCGCTTGTTGATCGGCATTGATAATGACTCCCGGGTTGAGCAGCCCCTGAGGGTCAAAGATCTGTTTGATCTGCTGCATGAGCCTGTAGCCATCTTCTCCCCACTCTAGCTCAACATAGGGTGACATATTACGCCCAGTGCCATGCTCTGCTTTGAGAGAACCTTGATATTTGCCTGCGACAAGCTCGGCAATATCATCCATGAATCCGCCGTAGCGTGAGACTTCTTGTGGTGATTCAAAACCTTGGGTGAAGACAAAATGCAAGTTACCTTCAAGCGCATGGCCAAATATGATGGCCTCGTTATAGTGGTATTTCTTAAACAGGTTCTGTAAATCACGCACCCCTTCAGCCAGATGCTCTACGGGAAACGCCACATCCTCAATGATCACGGTAGTTCCTACCTCACGAACCGCTCCTACAGCAGGGAACATCCCCTTGCGAATGCCCCATAAGGTTGCCACCACATCTGGTGCTTGGGTAAAGGCTACCGATTCAATAATGCTGTATTGTGCCAGTATGGCTTCAACCTGTGCGCGTTTCGAGGCCAACTCTATTTCATCACTGGCGTGCACTTCAATGAGCAGTGCTGAGGCATCAAGAGTTAACTGTGGCATAAAGCCAGGCATACCGGGTTTATCGGCCACTGAACGCAGTGCTCGGCCATCCATCATTTCAACGGCAGCAACTGGGCTGTTCGCTAACTGACTGACCGCTTTAGAAGCGGTTTCAATATCGGCGAATACCACCAGAGTGCTGGCCTTTTGGCTGTACTCTATAACCGTGTTGTAGGTGACTTCGGCGATAAAACCTAGCGTACCTTCTGAGCCAATCATGAGATGTGCCAGGATATCAATCGGATCGTGATAATCCACCAATGCATTCAGAGCGTAGCCTGTGGTGTTTTTGAGGCGATATTTGTGCTCAATGCGTTGTTTTAGCTCGTCATTGTGTGCCACTTCATGATGCAAACAACAGAGAGCATCGAGCATGCTCGCGTGGCTTTGACGAAAGCGAGTAATACTCCGCTCGTCTGAGGTATCTAGAAACGTTCCATCGTGCAGTACCACTTTCATCGCAGCAATAGTGTGGTAGGAATTTTGCGCTGTACCACAGCACATGCCACTGGCGTTGTTAGCGGCAATGCCGCCAATTTTACAGGTGTTGATAGAGGCCGGGTCGGGTCCAATTTTACGTTGATAAGGTGCTAAGTATTTGTTGGCATCCGCGCCGATCACCCCTGGTTGTAGACGAATTTGCGTGCCGCTTTCGATGACTTCGTGGTGTCGCCAATCATCAGTTAAGGTAATCAATACTGAGTCAGAGACTGCTTGACCAGAGAGGCTTGTCCCTGCGGCTCGAAAGGTATAGGCAACCCCGAACTCGTTACACAATTGGAGGGTAAAAATCACCTCTTCTAAGCAGGCTAGGCGCACAATCAGTTGAGGGATCAGGCGATAAAAACTGGCATCAGTACCATATGCCATGCGTAGATGGGGATCGGTAATGATGCGGTCTTCAGGGAGTTTTTGATTGAGCTGTGTGGCGAGCTTGTGATAAATCGCGCTGTTCATAAACCTTCCTCGTGCTTTTCCCTTCGCTTGGTTGAGATATGGGGTTTTGCGACTGTGTTATACCTTTATTTAAGTAAGGTATCGGATTATGAGGGTATTTGATTTGCGCTAAGTCTCACCTTGAGGTGTGCTTCGACTAATGTCTATAGGTGACTAGGTGAATGAGGTTGAAGTCATTCACCCAGTATAGATTTTAGTTAACGGCTCTTACTTTGCCGCTTTTTAGGTCGTTGAGAACTTGAGATTTCGGACCATCGGCTAAGACCAAGCCCTTCTCCATCACGATGACACGATCAACAACATCCAGCATCGACATTTTGTGGGTAATCAAAATCAGCGTTTCATGCGACTTTAGCTGTGATAGTTGATGTTTGATCTGCATTTCTGAACGATTGTCCATCGCGCTGGTGGGTTCATCTAACAGCAATACAGGTGGTCGACCTAAAAAGGCTCGGGCAATCGCCACAGCCTGACGTTGACCACCGGAGAGTAATCCCCCCCCTTCACCGACTTGACGCTCAAGGCCAGCAGGATCTTGCTGGGTAAACTGGGTTACGCCAGCGCGGTTGGCGGCATCCATCACGTCGCGGTCATCTGAAAGCGGTCGCCCTAGGGTAATGTTGTCGCGGATTGAGCCAAAGAACAGCTGGCTGTCCTGCGGGACACAGCCTATGTTTCGGCGAATATCGATATGATGCAGCTGTTCAATATCGGTATCATCAATACGAACACTACCCTCTTTGGGCTGATATAACCCCATGATTAGACGCTCTAGCGTGGTCTTTCCTGATCCGATTCGCCCAATGATAGCGACCTTCTCTCCGGGTTCAATCGTTAGGCTGACATCGCGTATAGAAGCGACTTGAGCTTCAGGATAGCTGAATGAAACTTTATCCAACTCGACCTTGCCTTGAACGATAGGGCGATGAACGTAGCGTTTACCTTCCTCTTGCTCATCCGGCATATCCATGACCTGCTCAATGATAGTCATCGACGATTTGGCTTGGTTATAGCGCGTTGACAGTAGCGATAGCTGGACCATCGGACCAATTGCTCGACCACTCAACATCGTTGCTGCGATTAGGCCGCCCATAGTGAGGTCACCTTGAGCAATCAAATAGACCCCAACAATGATCATACCTACGCTACAGGCTTGCTGCACAAACCCCGCAGCATTTTGAATACCATCGGTGATTCGGCGGCTCTTGATGTTCCAGTTGGCCATGTGGGCAACGGCTTCTTCCCAGCGGTATTGATATTGGCTTTGTGCTCCAAAGAGTTTGAGTGTCTCTAAACCTGCAAGGCTCTCAATCAAGTTGGCGTATTTTTGCGACGCAAGGCGTGAACCCTCTTCGATAGCGCGTTTTAACGGCCCTTGAATCAACAGTGAATAAATCATTAAGATGATCACACCAGCCAGCGGTACGTAGACCAAATCGCCCGCCATGAGCCAAATGAGAATCAAAAATAGAATCGCAAAGGGCAAGTCGATAAGCGACGAAATGGTGGCAGAGGTAAAGAACTCTCTTATTGACTCAAACTCTTGCAGGTGACGAGCGAAAGCGCCGACAGAAGCAGGCTTGGCCTCCATCCGGATCCCTAATACTTTGCTAAACAGTTTAGATGAGATCAAAATGTCAGACTTTTTCCCCGCAACATCAATAAAATAGCTACGTAGTAGCTTTAGGAATAAGTCAAAGAAGAAAATGACAAACACACCACTGGCGAGTACCCATAACGTTTCAAACGCAAGGTTTGGGACCACCTTGTCATACACAATTCGTGTGAACATGGGGGCAGCAATGGCGAACAGGTTGATGAAAATCGACGCTATGAGCACATCACGATAGATTTTTTTAGATTGCCACAACGTACTCCAGAACCAATGGCCATCTTTGGTTTTGAGCACCTCTGGAGAGCGTTCATCGTAGCGGAACTGCTTCTTGACCAAGAAGTAACGCCCGCTGTACTGCTCTTGCAAATCCTCTAAAGGGATAGAAATAGGCGCAAGACCTGACTCACTATTGATGACCTCCGCTTCACTTTTTTCATTGTTTATCGAGTTAAGAACGCAAGCATCGCCACCCTTGAGAAGTAGAACAACAGGCAAAACGAGAGCGGAAATATCTTGCAATGGGCTGCGATTTTCTCGCGCCACAAGTCCAGCTCGCTCAGCAGAGCGAGGGAATAAAAACGGGGTTAATCGGCCATCAGTCAGCGGCAACCCATTGATGAGTGCCTCTGGCGAATTGGCGAGCCCATAATATCGGCTGACATAGATGAGCGAATTGAGTAGTGGGTCTTGCATGACTAGCGTTACCTTCTTAAATTGCTCATAAAATTACGAATTATCGACAATAAAGCCTTGGAAAGCCTCGACAAAGTGCTCAGAAAGGAAGTCCAACTGAGTTTGTGTCTCCACTCGTGACGCGATGGTCGTGATACCAAGGTTGTGTGCAGTTCGAGAGATAGACGTGAGGGTATATTTTTGCTTTTCATCGTCTAGGTTGTGCGTAAACAAGTAGTCGAGCTTCACGTAAGACGGAGAGAACTCGCTGAGATATTCTAAGGCTTGGAAGTCACGACCATAGTTGTCTACCCCGAAGTGAGCGCCAGCCGCTTTGACTGCGTTACAGAATAGGGCAGCATAATGTGGAGTTTGCACAAAGCAGCGTTCAGGTAATTCAAAGTGGAGAAGGCTTGCCACCCGTTTATGCTTACTTAACTTGTAGCTGATCCAACGGATAAAGCTCGCCTCTTCGACGCTAGAAGGAGAGATGTTGATGGCGATTGGCTCTTTGAATTCGCCTTGTTCAAGCTTTTTGATGACGGCTTCAATAACATACTCATCAAAAATATTACTCGACTTAAGTTGCTCGAGAGCAAACAAGTATTGGTTAGCGGTGTATCGCTCATCTCCTCTGACAATTGCGGTAAAGATTTCGCGATGGAACGTTTGTCCCCAGCTATTGTTGGCGGCTTGGAAGCGGAAGTCGAACCAATCGTTGTGAATCGCCTCTTCAACCAGGGCTTTCCATTGCTGTTTACCCATAACCCCGCTAGCACTTTCTTGTGCTGCAAGATGATAAAGTTCTTCTGGGTTGCCTTTGGCGGTGGCTACTGCGTTATCGAGTTGCGCCAAAATATCACTGCTCGATTGTTTGCGGTCGTTATAGATGACACCCAGTGCCAAAGGTAGCGCTGCGGTGGCGGTTGGGTCTGGGTTAACGCTTTGCACGTAGTTTATGATGCTATCAGCCAATAATTTGAGTTCTGACTCATCAATACTTGGGAAGATAAAGGCAATTTCGACACTGGATAATCGAGCAATCGTGCAGTTTAATTCGTTGATAGAGTTAGCTAACTGTTTCGCAACAGAACGCACCATCTCATCGCCTTCTTGATAGCCTTTTTGGTCATAAATACTCTGGATAAAACTGGCTTCTAGCAGTGCGACACCTCCTAGACCTCCCTCGTCGAGCCAACTGTTCAGTTGAGTCATAAACATCTTACGGTTGCCGAGCTGAGAAACCGGGTCGATATACGCCTGTTCACGTAATCGTTGTGCTTCTTTGGCTTGGGACTTAAAGGACTCTTCAACTTGTGAAGACATTTTATTGATGCCATTGACCACGTATTGCAAGTCTTTGGTGACGGGCAGTGGCAGAGGGGAACCAAAGTGGTTATTGGCAACTTGCTCCATTTTCGACACAATTTGTTTTAGTGGGCTCAGAGCGCGCTTGAGGATAAAGGCGATAGCCGCTAGGCCAAGGATCATAACGATAAAAAAGGCTACGAGAATTCGTTGAAAGGCTTGCCAAAGTTGTTGATATGCCTCTCCGGGGTGACTGATAATCTCGACTTCAGCGAGCTGCATCCATCCGCTGGTAATCACGCGTTGTTCGTGGATTTTGTCGAATAGATCAAGGCTAACAAACCAATTGGGAACGGTGCTAGGTTTGACGGGGTATGAACGCAATATTTCTTCACCGCTTTCAAGGAAAATCAAGCGCACAACCGAGTAGGTGCTGCCATCAAACAGCGCATTAATGACCGATTCAACTGCAACGGTATCATCGTCCTCCAAATAAGGTGCGAGAGCGAGTCCGACAGTGTTAATGGTGTTATACACTTCGGAGCGCTGCTGTTGCTCCAAGTTATTGCGCGTTGTCTTGAGTTCGATGATCGCCACCGAAACCAACAACAGCATAAACACTGAAATCATCCCTGCGACTAGCTGTTTATATAGTGTCATAGTCCCTACTCATCATAGTTAATGATCGGTTTGTTCAATTTGTCTGCTCGCTCACGAGCGCGTAAATCGTTCCATAATGTTAGGCGGGAAGCATCTCCTGCCAGCTGACTTTGCCGCGCTTTAACTAGCCACAAGTTTTTACCGTTAAAACTGTAGATAGGCAGTAAATCTGTGCGCTTTGAAGCGAGGCGAATAGTTGGGTCTAAGTTGTCCAAAATCAGTGGCTCTGCACTGGGCTTGGAGTAGTAGGCGAGTACCATATGGAATTGATCCAATTGAATCGCCTTGGCATAAATTAGCCGCAACTTTTTATCGGAGACACCCAGCTCAAGCAGAGAGAAGTATTTGGCAATGGTGAAGTCCTCACAATCACCGCCACTGCTTCCTAAAAACTCAAGAGGCGTTGCCCAGTAATCTTTCTTGCCCCACAAACGGATGTCATCAACGAAGTTCATCTGGTTAAAAAACTGATTGATTTCGCTTAGCTTCACCTGTTCCGGTTCATTTTTTAGTTCACCCATCAGTGAACGCCATGTTTCAACTCGTTTGCCAGCTCTGGGTCCATAGGTTCGCGAAACTAAGTCAACCCAGCGCTGTTCCTCACGATTGAGCGCCTCAGTTATCGATGGGCTAAACGACAATAGTCCAGCAAGCAGGCTACCACTCAACAGCTTGCTGTATGATCGAGGCTTAACCCACATCCGTATTTTTCACCTTTACTCTTTCAGCGCATTTTGTTGAGCGCTAAGAATCGGTTTGAGCAAATAATCGAGCACTGTTCGTTTGCCAGTAATAATGTCCACACTGGCTGTCATACCAGGAATAATCGGCAGCTGATTATCCGTACCTAAACTGGTGTTATCGGTGCGAATGCGCACAAGGTAGAAGCTATTGCCCTCCTCATCTTGAGTGGTATCCGCACTGATGTGTTCTAGTCGACCGACTAGCCCGCCGTATTTAGTGAAATCATAAGCACTGAATTTGACCGTGGCAGCAAGGTCTGGTCTCAAGAAAGCGATATCTTGCGGCGCTATTTTGGCTTCAACCAATAAGGTATCTTCGGTCGGTACGATTTCGACGATATCCATACCGGGTTGAATTACGCCGCCCACGGTATTCACATTGATGGTTTTTACCGTACCGGTTACCGGTGAAATCACCGTGGTTCGAGTGACTCGGTCTTCAAGGCCGACGGCAGACTCGGTCATCGCAGATAAGCGGTCTTGAGCTTCGTTGAGAGACTCTTGGTGTTCGATAATGAACTTCTGAGCAGCATCGATACGGCTTAGCATCACCTCTCGTGCTTCTGAGCGTAATACCGGAATTTTAAGATCAGTGGAAGTCATATCACGGCGTGTATCGTTCACTTGACGTTGGAGTTTGAGTAGCTCGACTTTCGGAACCACGCCTTCATCCGCTAACGGTTGAGTAATTTCAAGCTCTTTACGTGCAAAGTTATAGCTTTGACGCAGGTTATTGACTCTCGCTTGCGCTTCTACAATATCTTGCTGCTTCTGTTTAACCTTTTGATCGATGAGTGACAATTGGCTGCGCAGTTCGTTGAGGCCTTGAATATATTCAGCGCGTTGACGGGCCACCAAGTTTGGGTCTTGAGCGATCAAGGCTTCCGCGTAGTTAAGTTTGTCAGTATCGATTTTCACGTTGTCGCGCCAGTTACGCTCAGAGAAGTCACGATTGATTATGACACTGGAAATCGAAGCTGAGAGCTGCTGTACCGTCGCGCTGAGGTTAGAGACTTGCTTTTCACGCTCTTTGAAGTCTGAACGGAAGCGCGTGTCATCGAGTAGAAGAAGTTGCTGACCTTGTTGGACTTGTTGTCCCTCTGAGATAAGGATCTCTTTTACTAAACCGCCCTCCAGGTTGGAAACCACCTGAATTTGCGAAGAGGGGACAACCTTACCCTGACCAACTGTCACTTTGTCAATCTCAGCCCAGCTTGCCCAAACACCTGCCACAATAAAAAATAGGACGATAACCCATAGCAAAACACGTGCGCTGCTCGGGGTGTTGAGCAGCAGTGCAGCAGTTTTATCGTCCACATAATCCAGTTCTGTGGAGGAGAGCTTGTCAAAGCGGTCTTTGCTCATTGTGTTTCAATCCTTGAAAACGGCCATTGCTACTAGTTTAGTCGCTAGGTCATTGCATGTTAACTGTTTGATACAATTAATGTAAACAAATTGATTGCATCGTGTGAACTAATACTAGTTAAGGACAATCTTTTGCCCTTTCCAAGGCGTAATAATTAAAGCCACTTGCAGTGGAACTATGATCAACGCACAATCTAGTAAAATTGTTAGAAGAGTAAGCTCATGGATATAGCTGATATTCGTCGCGAGTACAGTCGCGATGGTCTAAGACGAAACGATCTGAAAGACGACCCTATTGACCAATTTAACCTCTGGTTACAGCAAGCGATTGATGCTGGTATGACCGATCCAACTGCGATGACGGTGGCAACGGTTGACGAGCGTGGTCAGCCGTTTCAGCGTATTGTTCTGCTCAAAAATCTAGACCAGCAAGGCTTTGTTTTTTATACCAATTTAGGCAGTCGTAAAGCGCAGCAAATAGAACATAACCACCGCGTTAGTTTGCACTTTCCTTGGCATCCGCTAGAGCGTCAAGTGCATGTTACCGGTGTTGCAGAAAAGATGTCATCGGTTGAGAACATGAAGTACTTCCTCTCTCGCCCGAAAGAGAGCCAAATTGCTGCCATTGCCAGTAAGCAAAGTAGCCGCATTTCAGCGCGTGGTGTTTTAGAGGCCAAATATTTAGAGTTGAAGCAGAAGTTTGAGAGGGGCGATGTGCCTGTGCCATCATTTTGGGGCGGCTACCGCATCAGGCCTGAATCGATCGAGTTTTGGCAGGGAGGCGAACATCGTTTACATGACAGATTTCTCTACTCTTCCTCGCAAAATCAATGGGATATAGAGCGCCTAGCACCGTAATTTAACGCTCTCCTATTTTTTGTCATGCTTCAAGGCTACTCTCGATAGTAGCCTTTCATTTATCCAACGGATTTCTCTCCCTAAAATTGGTGAAGCATTAACCGTAATTTATTCGCTCTTGATCATCGTTCCGAGAGAGTTTGATCACATTTCTTACCTTGTTATGTCCAATCATGTACGTCCATTTACATGTAGAACAAGCGCTTATACAATCCACTATTCAAGCTCGAACCCCTGATATACACTGGCCGCGTTTGCTGATTATATTGCTAGGTGAAACGTGTCAAAGTCTTCAATCCCTTCTCATACCCCATCGATACAACTGCCTACGCCTGCAGAAGTTGTTACTTTGCCCTCATTTATGGATTGCCATGATCATAGTTACACCCAGATCGTGATTGGTTTGGATGGCAGTTCCGAGTTCGAGGTATCGGGGGTGGGCAATATTGTGGGGCCAGGGCAAGGGTGTATTGTCAATTCGGGAGAAGGGCATGCGTTCGGGAGTGTACATAATCCGTCAGATATTCTGGTACTAAACCTTCCAGCGGCACAAGACAGTGACCCACTGTTATTACACAAGCTTAATCAAGTCGCCAAGACAGAGCTCTATTTTCAACTGGACACTTCGGTGCAACAGCTCATCCACTTGATGACCAAAGAGATGCGCGCACACCCTGATGATGTTCTGCTTCGTCGCGCTTGTAACGATACCGTGATTGCTCTTTTGCATCGCCACAGTCAGCAATTTCAGTTAGTAGAGAAGTCTCCCCGATTTGATATCGACTTGCTCAATCGTTATATCGATCAACATATTAGCCGTAAGATCTCAGTCACTCAGTTAGCGGGTAGCGTCTTTTTGAGTGAGAGTCAGTTTCATCACCTGTTTAAAGAGCAGTTCAACATCACACCGCATCAATATGTATTGAGTCGACGAGTCGATAAGGCGAAGCAGCTGATTGAGGTTGGTCAGTTTACTTTAGGTCAAGTCGCTGAACTCACGGGCTTTTCTAGCCAAAGCACTTTTGCCCATGCCTTTAGTCGTTTGGTGGGTCAAACACCATCATCATTTCGTAAGCGCTTTAAAGGTTAATGTGACGGCTGTGGCACATTATTTGTGATATTGTTTCGGTTTCGTTATGTATAGGAGTTTTTAAATAAAAAACCAGAGTTTTTGACAAGTTTTTCATTCCCCCTCAAAATAGACTGCTAGCCATTGTTTAATTCTCGAGACGCACTCGAGGCAGTCACAGATAGAGGGAAGTTATGTTTGCTGCATCAAATGTATTTACCCCAGCGTTTATCGAGCAGCCGCTCGAGGTGCTGTGGTCGCATATTTCTCCATTGTATATGGTGGATGAAACGCAATGGCTACAACAACTAATTCCATTAGCTACGCCTTCGGATTTGGAAAAACAGCAAATCCAATCTCAAACCCACTCACTGATTGAAGCCATTCGCGCGGATAAACAGTCGATCCAAATGATCGATGCACTGTTGCTTGAATACAGCTTAGACACGCAAGAAGGTATCTTGTTGATGTGTCTCGCTGAAGCATTGATGCGTATTCCTGATGCTGCAACCGCCGATGCCTTAATTAAAGATAAACTCACGGTGGCAGACTGGAAATCTCACTTAAAGAGTTCCGATTCGGTATTTGTTAATGCTTCCACGTGGGGGTTAATGCTGACCGGCAAAGTGATTGGTTTGCAGGAAAGTGACAAGCAAACCCCAGCGAACGCGATGAATCGTTTAATGAATAAAATGTCAGAGCCTGTCATTCGACGTGCGATGCATCAAGCGATGAAGATCATGGGGCATCAGTTTGTGCTTGGTCGCACTATTGGTGAGGCGCAGAAGAACAGCGTAAACCTGCAAAAACAAGGCTTTACGCACTCATACGATATGCTAGGTGAGGCTGCCCTCACTAGCGCTGATGCCAGTAAATACTTTAAAGATTACTTAATGGCGATTGAAGCGGTTGGCAGGCAAGAAAAAGTGGCAGGCTGCCCACTACCTTCCGTCTCTATTAAGTTATCGGCTCTGCATCCGCGTTATGAAGTGTCTCAACGTGAGCGTGTGATGACGGAGCTTTATGCCACGGTCAATGAGCTGCTAAAACGAGCGGTTGAGTTGGATATTCCGATTACTATTGATGCTGAAGAAGCAGATAGACTTGAATTGTCTCTTGAGCTGTTTGCCAAGCTTTATCAAAGCGATACTGTGCGTGGCTGGGGTCGATTTGGCTTGGTAGTTCAAGCTTATTCGAAGCGAGCGCTGGCCGTGTTGGTCTGGTTAAACCGCCTTGCTCAACTTCAAGGAGACACGATTCCGCTGCGCTTGGTTAAAGGCGCATATTGGGACAGTGAGATCAAATGGTCTCAGCAGTCGGGCTACCTTGCTTATCCGGTATTTACGCGTAAAGAAGCCACTGATGTCTCTTATCTAGCCTGTGCACGCTTCCTACTGAATGATGCCGTGCGGGGTAATATTTTCCCTCAGTTTGCCAGTCACAATGCGCAGACTGTAACCGCGATAGCCTCGATGGCAACACATTCGGATTACGAATTCCAACGGTTACATGGAATGGGAGAGGCGTTGTATCAACACGTCATGGCTCGCTATCAGCAATCAGTGCGTATCTATGCGCCCGTCGGAAGCCATAAAGACCTTCTGCCTTATCTCGTGCGCCGTTTGCTTGAAAATGGTGCCAACAGCTCTTTTGTTCATCGATTAGTGGATAGTCGTTGTCCCGTTGAGAGTTTGACCCATCATCCAATTGATACTTTGCTGGCTCATGAGAGCTTGGCCAATCCGCAGATCCCACTCCCTCCAGAAGTGTTTAATGACCGAATCAACTCACTAGGTGTCAATGTCGATATTGAGAGTGAGTGCTTACCCTTTGAGCGTCAAGTCGAGCAGTTTATCGATACCCAGTGGTATGGCGCGCCGATCATTAATGGCATTGTTACTTCCGAAAGCATGATCAAGGCAGATCCACAAGCTCTAATGATCACAGCCCCGTATGATCGCTCAAAACAGGTCGGGGTAATGAAGTTTACATCCCTTGATCATGTTTCCGACGCGATCAGTACAGCAAAACAAGGCTTTGAGGATTGGGCGAAGACGACCCCTGAGCAAAGAGGCGCTTATTTAGAGAAGTTTGCTGATGTTATGCAGGATAACTTAGCTGAGCTTGTCGCACTGTGTCATCACGAGGCCGGTAAAACGATTCACGATAGTATTGATGAAGTCCGTGAAGCAGTCGACTTTTGTCGTTATTACGCGAAGTTTGCGCCAATTTTTGAGAGTGAGACGAGACAAGGCATCAATGGTCGAGAGCAAACTTGGCAGCGTCAAGGGCGTGGCGTCTTTGTGTGCATTAGCCCTTGGAACTTTCCACTAGCGATCTTTGTTGGGCAAATCTCAGCGGCGTTAATGGCGGGCAATACGGTTATCGCTAAACCCGCAGAGCAAACCAGTTTAATGGCATGTAAAGCGGTGCAGTTGATGCTTGAAAGTGGTTTTCCAAGTTACGCGATCCAGCTTGTTCCTGGCTCTGGTGCAGAGTTGGGTGCGGCTCTGACACAACACCCTGATGTCGCGGGCGTTGCATTTACTGGATCGACGCCAACGGCGCAGCGTATTAATGCTTCGTTAGCGCAGCGAGAGACATTGCCTGTTCCGTTTATTGCTGAAACGGGAGGGCAGAATGCGATGATCGTTGATAGCACTGCGCTGCCAGAGCAGGTGGTGAGAGATGTGGTTCGTTCGGCTTTCGCTTCGGCAGGGCAGCGCTGTTCGGCACTGCGTGTGTTGTTTGTTCAGCAAGATATTGCTGATCGCATCCTTCACCTTATTCAAGGTGCAATGGATGAGCTTTATGTTGGTAAGCCTTATCTACATCAAGCAGATGTTGGACCGGTGATTGATCAAACCGCAAAGAACAAGCTCGAACAGCATATTGAACGTATGCAACGTGAACATCGCTTAGTTGCGCAAGCTAAATTCAGTGACGTATGTGACAGTGGGGACTATATCGCCCCAATCGCCTTTGAAATCGACAGCCTATCTTCACTCTCTGAAGAGCAGTTTGGCCCCATCCTACACATCGTACGTTATCAAGCCGATCAATTGGCGAACGTGGTTGAGCAAATTAACCAAAGTGGTTATGGCCTCACGATGGGTATTCATAGTCGCAACGAGACCACTTATCGCTGGATAGAGAAGCATGCTCAAGTAGGGAACTGCTATATCAATCGTGATCAAGTGGGCGCGGTTGTTGGTGTTCAACCGTTTGGCGGGCAAGGTTTATCAGGTACAGGGCCGAAAGCGGGTGGCCCGCATTATCTATATCGATTCTCTCAGTTTTCTTTGTTGGAGGTAGAGGCATGATTCAGCACATTACTCAATTTAAAGAAGCGAGTCTCGCGTTGGAATATTGGCGTTTTGTCGATAGCCAACAAAGAAGTGAGTACCTGCTTACCTTTCAATCGCAGCTGGCACAAAAGCAGCCGGCCTTAGCAGCCATAATGGCAATGCAGATTGCTGCTAGTCGAGAGCTTATCGACAAAACAACACCGCTTTGTGGGCCAACAGGTGAAACCAATGAGCTGTATCTCTCGGCTCGAGGGGTCACTTTATTGGTTCTGCAAGAGGAGTGCTTACAGGCTCGTATGGCACTGTTAGCTCAGCTGATCGCTGCACTCAGTGCAGGCAATAGTGTTGTGCTGTGCAGTGTTGATCATGAGTTTTCTCAGCTGATAGAGCAATCATGGGCTGCCACGCAAGCCAGCGCTCACCTTGTGCAGTGTTTCTCACTTGAAAGTTATCAAGAATTTGTTGAGTTGGATATTCGCACAGCAGGCTATGTTGGCAGTGAAGGCGGAGTAAAGGCGTTTAATCGTCATATCGCGCAGCGTGAGGGTGTGATTGTCCCTGTGGTTGTCGAAACAGATTTAACGATGTTGCCGACAGCACAAGATCCGATGTTGGCGCTGCGTTTTAGTACTGAGCGCACAAGAACCATCAATATTACAGCGGTGGGAGGCAACGCCACTCTTTTGGAGTTAGGTAATCCGACCCATTAAATTTGTATCACCGAAGCGGTGATTGAACGCTCTGCTTATCAAACATGGTGTTTGATAAGCAGAGCACAACAATAAAAAAGGAAAACATGATGTTCAATAGCTTTGCTATTACAACAACGTTTATTGCCTATTTACTGGTAATGCTTGGAATAGGCGTCGTAGCCTATATGAGAACCAAAAACTCGACGGACTACTTTCTCGGAGGGCGCTCACTAGGGCCATGGCCTGCTGCTTTGTCTGCCGGTGCTTCTGACATGAGTGGTTGGTTATTGATGGGCTTACCTGGATACGCTTATGCGGCAGGCTTTGAGGCAATATGGTTGGCTGGCGGGCTATTGCTGGGCACGTGGGCAAACTGGCTCATCTGTGCGAAACGCTTGAGAACGTACAGCATTACTACTGAGTCTCTGACGATTCCAGAGTATTTATCACGCCGTTTCCAAGATAACAGTAAGTTGATTCAAACTATCTCGGCCTTTTTCATTTTGCTGTTTTTCTTGTTCTATACCAGTTCAGGATTAGTCGCTGGCGGTAAGTTGTTTGAGACGGTATTTGGTCTCGATTACACCACCGCTGTGATCATTGGTACGGTGTGTGTGGTGTCTTACACCCTGTTTGGTGGGTTCCTCGCGGTGTCTTGGACAGACTTAGTTCAAGGCTTGCTGATGGCCGCAGCGCTATTAATTGTTCCGATCGCGGCCCTTGATGGTGGTTTTGCTAAGCTCAGTGGTGAGCTTACGGCTATTAACCCAGAGTTGTTAACCATGTGGAATGGTATGGATGGTAAGCCACTTTCGGCTATTGCAATCATCTCTTTAGCGGCTTGGGGTTTGGGTTACTTCGGACAACCTCATATCTTGGCACGTTTTAAGGCGTCACGAACCAACCGCGACCTCGTGACAGCGCGTCGAATCGCAGTAACTTGGACGGGGTTATCGATGGCAGGCGCAATGCTGGTGGGTTTTGTCGGCCTTATTTATGTCACGAACACTCCATCTGTCACCTTAGATGACAGTGAAAAAATCTTTATGTTGTTAGTGAACGCGATTTTCCACCCAGTGATCGCGGGTATTCTTCTCGCGGCGATTCTGGCGGCGATCATGAGTACGGCTGATTCACAACTATTGGTGTCTTCATCCGCCCTTGCTGAAGATTTTTATAAGCAGTGGTTAAACACCTCGGCAAGTTCAGAGCAGATCGTTAAAGTGGGCCGCTTTGCGGTTGTTGCGATTTCTATCTTTGCGTTAGTTTTAGCGATGAACCCAAACAGTTCAGTATTGGGGTTAGTCTCTTATGCTTGGGCTGGTTTTGGTGCCGCGTTTGGTCCTGTGATTATTCTGAGTCTGTATTGGAGTCGTATGAATCGTCAAGGCGCGCTGGCGGGTATTATCGTTGGTGGTGTGACTGTGGTGGTTTGGAAGCAACTGAGCGGCGGCTGGTTTGATCTGTATGAAATTGTCCCTGGAATTGTGCTAGCGACAATAGCCGTGGTTTTTGTGAGTTTAATCACGTCTGAGCCGAGTGACGACGTTGCTTCGCAACACGACAAATTTGAAAAATCTCTTAAAGATCTCGATTAATGTCTTCCTTTTAGTAGATAAAAATCGAACTTTAGGATTATTTTTTGAAGCTACATCACGAAAATGAAGGTGTTTAGTTATTGAGCGGAACTTTTTTAAGCA
Source organism: Vibrio agarivorans (assembly GCF_030409635.1). Lineage (NCBI taxonomy): Bacteria > Pseudomonadati > Pseudomonadota > Gammaproteobacteria > Vibrionales > Vibrionaceae > Vibrio > Vibrio agarivorans. Next base: position 297,184 of record NZ_JAUFQF010000002.1, read on the forward strand.
GAATGGCGTCTACCCTGTACAACCCAGCCATTGTTTTGAGGATGAAAACCATGCCAACTGCTTATTGTTCCTGCTGCCGAAAAGAAACTGCCCACAAAGTAGTTATGCGAAGGTCAGAGGAAGAGTTGCCGGCAATGTCACATTGTCTTCGTGTGGTTAAAGCAGTGTTTACGGGTGATCATTACATGAAAATGGAAAAAGTGGTCTCTTGCCGAGTATGTGCAACCGAATTTAAACCTGCAGTTGTGGTTGGCTCAGGGCTATCACCGGCTTAAAACCGCTCAAATGACTTTTAAAAAAACGGCGCTTATCACAGCGCCGTTTTTTGTGCTTTGTGCATTTTGACAACTTGAGTATATGATGCGGGCAAAGGCGTCATAATTGTGAGTATGAGAGATGGAACTCGACCGAACTGATAAAGAAATTCTGCGGCTTTTACACTTAAAGGGGCGATTGCCCGTTGTAGAGTTGGCCAAGCAAGTGAACCTCACGACTTCTCCTTGCTCAGAACGCGTCAAGCGACTTGAGAAAGAGGGATATATTACAGGCTACCATGCAGAACTTAACCCAGAAAAGCTCGGGGTTGATGTGCAGGTATTCATCCACATTCGCTTAGATCAAAGCAGTTTTTCTATTTTTGATAAGTTCGCCAAAGCGGTGGAAGATATGCCTGAAGTGGAAGAGTGTTACTCGTTATCTGGTGATTTCGATACCATGATAAAGGTTCGAGTAAAGGATATGAAAGCGTACCAAGCGTTTATGTCTCGCAAGCTTGGCACGCTCCCTGGCGTTATTCAAACACGCAGTGAAGTTGTGATTGAAGAGCACAAAAAAGGGTTTGGTGTTAATCCTGAGTTGTTCTCGATGCTTTAAGTTGGATAGATGCTCTAAGCTAGATAAAGGTGGCTGAAATCACACCAATCAGGCCACCAAACACCCCACCCCAAACGACGAGCCAGCCTAAGTGTTGCTTGATCATTTGCTGGACAAGTTCTTTGACCAATTGCGGCGTTAGCTCATTTAAGCGCTGAGTGATGATTTGCTCTATATTCGATTTGATGTCTTCCATCATATCTTTTGATTCAAACTGCTCTTTTAACGCACTTTTGACGGTATCGCTTTGGCCGATTTCAGCGACTGACTCACGCATTTTTTCAACGAAAGGCTGCTTTAAGGGCTCAAGAGCCTCAGTGCCACCAAACATCGCGATCATGCCGCCAAAAGAGGATTGCGCAATTACATCGACTAATTTGTCGAAAGTTGGGTTGAAGTCGATTTTTTCAATCACGGGCGCGAGATCAATGGCAGTTGAGCTGTTCATCTCTTCATTGAGGAAGCGGTCGATGTTTTCTTCGGTGAAAAACTGCTCCATCATCATAGTGCGGATCGCTGCTTTAAATTCTTCAAATCGCGCTGGAATAACCCCCGAGCCATAGAGCCCTGGCACTTTTTCAAACAGCATATGAATCGCAAGTGAGTTCGTCACCGCACCCGAGAAGGCAAAAATACCGGCAATGAACAGCATTTGGACCTGTGCAAAATGGCCTACGGCGATAAGGGCAATAGCGATGCCGTTGGTGAGGATGTTTTTATTCATGGGTTGCTTTCATTAGTCAGACGTTATGCGCGAATTTTAAAAGATAACGACGACAGAGAAAAGACGCCAACGGGGTGATCAGTTACAATAACTCGCTATTTGACCGCCTTGTATAGAGACCAAACTAAAGATCGAGCGATTTTGGTCGTTATATTAGAGTGGTTATTGTCGTTTTTGTTGGTGTTCATATCATCGGCGAAAGAGCGAGTATTGAGTATTTACTGAGAAGTTTGATGAGTTTTATTGGCATTGCAGTCGGGCTAGCGGGAGTATCGTTGATTTCGATGTTCCTTTGGATGTTATCTCTGTCCCTACGCAAAAAGAGAATGGAGCAAGAGAGGATTGAGCGGGATCGTCAGTATCGCCGTACACTTGCTCGTGCCAAAGAACAAGAGCATCAAGAACGTGTGATGAAAGCAGAGTGTGGGCATATTCCAACCATTCTCTACTTAGCGAAAGAGTCTGAGCGCCGTAACACGCGTGAAGCTTTGTATTGGTATGAGAAAGCTGCAGAGCTCGATAATATCATGGGCATGCAAGGGTTGATTAAAATTAGCCAGTTGCATACTGAAGATCTCGTTCTCAAAGAAAAGGCTAAGTTTTGGAAGAAGTGCGCCAAAGCACTTAATGGCGATCTCACCGCGAAGTATGAAACCGGTGTGGCGCTGATTTACGGGCAAGGTATTACGAAAGATCCCGACCGAGGTTTAGAACATGTAATTTCTGCCGCAGAGCTTGACTATATGGACTCAATCCTGTTTTTGGGTCAGTGGTATCAATCGAAAGATAACCCTTCACCAGAGCCGGAGAAAGCGCTGTTTTGGAACAAAGCAGCAGCGAAACTGGGCGATAAACGCGGCATGCTGAGCTTAGGGAAAAACTACCTAAAGGGCATAGGCACAGAGGTCGACTTTCTCCAAGGCTGTTACTGGTTAGAGCGAGCGGCTGAAAAAGGCAGCCCTGAAGCGATGTGCTTGGCGGGTGAAGTCTGGATAGATAAGAAGCCGAGTGGCAACGCAATTGCCTATACGTGGCTGTTTATGGCAGCGCATTACGGCTGGCAAGATGCGCGGCCTCTGCGTGATAAAGTCGCCAATAATATCGGGGTAGACTCTGTGGTGGGTTTACAGTCTTTAACTAAACCACTCATCCGCAAAATATCAGAAGGAAAGGTGGCTAAGCACAGCCTGATTAGAGCATTTAATAAGCTATATAAGCGT